>NZ_DAMBJX010000030.1:22102-38365 GCF_032067225.1 Brevundimonas vesicularis
GCCCCCAACGCCTTCGACGCCTCGCCTGATGTCGAGGCGCGCCTGACTGAACAGACGAGTTTCCGCGTAGCACCTGACGCCCGGTTCGGCGCCCAGATCGAAATCCCGACCGCCTTCCGTTCCGACGACCGATCCGGCCTGTCCGCCAGCACGCGCAACGACGTCTGGATTGATCGCACCGACTTCACCGACCGGGTGACGCTCGAGACCGCCGGTCGTCTGCGCCGTGCCGACGGCTCGCCCCTGCCAGTCACGCCCGTCGATCGGGCCGAACTGGACCCCGACGCCTATGACCTGCGCTATGTGCGCGGTTTCCGAGGCGCACGCGGTCATACCGCCTCGGGCCTGGAGGTCAGCCTGACGCCCCACGCGGGCCTGGGCGTCGGCAGCGAAGGCCGTTCGGCCGAGGCCGGCGTCACGCTCAAGATCGGCGAGGGGCTGGATCGTCTGGCTCCCAACGGACGCGAACGGTTCGGCGATCGGCCGCGCTGGTATCTGTACGCCGCCGGATCGGGCCGGGCCGTGGGCTACAACTTCGCCCGCACCCGCGACGGCGACTACGCTCGCTCCGGCTATACCCAGGACAAGGGCAGCTTCCTCGGCGACGCCTCGATCGGCGTGGCCTATCGCAAGGGCGACATGCAGACCTCGTTCGGCGTCGTCTATCGCGAGATCGACGCCGGCAAGGGTCTGCGCGGCATGAACGGCCTGGACACCGACGTCAGCGAAGGCCTGCTGGCCTTCCAGCTGTCGATCCGTCCCGGCCGCTGAACCTTTAACGAATCTCCGAGAGCGCCACGCCCTCGCGACGCGGATCGGCCCCGCCGTCCCAGCGACCGTCCCGCCAGATTGCGCCATGCAGGCCTGAGGTCTCGGTGGCGTTGGGCTTCAGGGCCATGCCCGCCGTCGCCAAGGCGTCGCGGATATCGGGCGCGATCATGTCGGTGTCGGCCCCGACCATCTCGCCTCGCACCACCAGATTGGGCAGGGCGATCGCCTCCTGCATCGACAGGCCCCAGTCCATCGTCCCGACCAGGGCCTTGGCGACATAGGCCAGGATGCTGGACCCGCCTGGCGAGCCGATGGCCCCGACCAGTTGCCCCTGACGATCCAGGATCAGCACTGGCGTCATCGACGAGCGCGGCCGCTTGCCCGCCGCCACGGCATTGGCGGCCGGATGTCCGTCCTCCTGCGGCGTGAAGGAGAAGTCCGTCAGCTGATTGTTCAGGAAGAAACCCCCGACCATCCGCCCATTGCCGAAGATGCTCTCAACCGTCGTGGTCATGCTGACCGCATTCCCCCAGGCGTCCACCACGACCATGTGCGAGGTGCCGCCCGGCTCGGCCGTCTGATCGACCCCGCGCGGCGGCGATCCCGTCGGGGCGCCGGCCTCGACCGGGCCGTTCACCTGCGGGGCCAGGGCCGCGCGCGACGCGACATAGTCGCGATCCAGAAGCCCGGCGATGGGCACGCCGACGAAGTCGTTGTCGCCGATGTATCGGTCCCGGTCGGCATACATCAGCCGCTGCAACCGCCCGAACGCGACCCAGGCCTCAGGGCTCCTGGCCCCCTTGTCCAGATCGGGCGTCGCCTCGGCCATGGCCAGGAACTGCAGCAACGCCACCCCGCTGGACGGCGGCGGCGGCACGCAGATCACATAGGCCTGATAGGGCCGGCAAAGGGCGTCGCGGCGAAGTGGTCGATAGCCGGCGATGTCCGCCTCGGTCAGACCGCCGGGACGCGGTCCTTCGCGAACCGCCGCCGCGATGTCGCGCCCGATCGGTCCGCCATAGACGACGCCCGGCCCCTGCTGCGCCAATCGCGCGACCGTGTCGGCGTAGGCGGGGTTCTTCAACGTATCGCCCGCCTGATACCGCGTGCCGTCCGGCTTGGTGAAATAGGCGCTGGCCCAGCGGGTCCGCGCCTGCGGACTGCGTCCATTGATCATGCCGGCCAGACGCGGGCTGACCGTGAACCCGTCGCGCGCCAGCCGTTCGGCGTCCCCGAACAGATCACGCCAGGCCAACTTTCCATGATCCTTCTGCGCCATCGCCAGCATGGCCACCGCCCCCGGCGCCCCGGTCGAGCGGCCCGACAGCACTGCGTCGATGAAGGGCAGGGGCTTGCCGTCCTCATAGAACAATTCGGGCGTCGCTGACGCCGGCGCTGTCTCGCGCCCGTCATAGGCCGTGACGGTCCCGGTCTCGGCGTCATAGCTCGTCAGGAAGGCCCCGCCCCCCAGGCCTGAAGACTGCGGCTCCACCAGGCCCAGAACCGCCTGGATCGCCACCGCCGCATCCACGGCCGATCCGCCGCGCCGGAGCACAGTCATCCCCGCCTCGACCGCCAGCGGATTCGCCGCCGCGACGAACGGCCCCCGAGCGGGCGATGCGGCAGGTGATGGGGCCGACACGGCCGGCGGCGACGCTGTCATCGGCGAGGGCGCGCCGTGGATGTCTGTCGCGGTCTGGCATCCCGCCATGAGGACGGGAACCAGCACAACTGCGATCTGGCGACGGAAAAAACGCATGGAAGATCCGAAAGCAGGGGAGCGTCACACAGGCCTAAGCCGTCGCAGCCGCCACGCCAACCGCTTCAGACGCAGAAACTGCATTCCCCCGCTTGCGTCCGCCCGATCCACCGGCTAAAGACCCGCCCTCGCCGCAAGGCAGCCGCACCCGTAGCTCAGCTGGATAGAGCATCAGACTACGAATCTGAGGGTCGGGCGTTCGAATCGCTCCGGGTGCGCCATCTTTTTCAACGACTTGGTGGATGAGGCGCGTGTTTTTATCCGCGCCGTTACAGTCGTTTTACACCCTTCGTTACAGTCTGCGTTTACGTCCCGTTCGGAGACCGTTTTCTCTCTGCCTTGAGCGCTACGACATTATCGACTCGGTCCTGCCCGCTGTCCGCCATGCGGCGACGCTGCGCCTGCCGGCGGTAAATCCGCGCCGCTCGTTCGGTGGTGTGTTCAAGCTGCGCCATGATTTCGGCATCAGATGCACCTGCGTACGCGAGTTCAAGCCCACGGGCATGGCGCAGGCCATGAGGTGTAAGATTGGGACGAGCGCGCTTGGTCTTAGCCAGCGCAATGGCCAGGCGGGTGACAGCCTGATTAAGAGCGCGCACCTTCCAGGGGTGGCCGCGTTGGTTGTATGCAATGGTAAGAGCTTTGGTGGGCGTGCTCTCCAAAAAAGCAGAGAGGCGGCTGTCTTCACGTTTGTCGCACAAAACCTTACGCTTCTCGGTCGTCCAGTAGAGCCGGCGCTGGGGCAAACCGTCATCATCTTGCGCGATGATCCGAGCGCTCAGCGGGATGTTGCAGATTGTACCCCGACGGAAGCCGCCCCAGCGCCCTAGAGCCACGGCACGGGCCAGGCCCGGCATGTCGCGCCTAAGGGCTAGCGCGATGAACGCGTCCACTTCCTCGTCTGTCCAGGCAAGGTTCACGTCATCAGCGTCATGAGGCGGAGCCAGCTTTTTCAGCCCCAAGAAAGGGTTGGTCTTTATGCGGTCGTCCTCAATGGCCGGCTTCAGGGCATTTTTGAGCATCTGAACGCGGTCATTCGTGGCTTTATGGCCGCGCGGCGCCCAAAGGTCGCGCAGGTCTCTGACCCAGCCCTTATCAACTTCAGCGAGGCGAACGTCGCCGACATCGACCTCGATCTCATTGAGTAGGCGCCCGTATTCTATCTGTGTCGACTGGGCGAGCCCGATAAAATCGGCGGACTTCCTGTAGCGCTGGATAGCGCCGCCTACAGTCCCTGCCCTCGGCGTCTGAGCGGCTTGCGCCCTGGCCAGTCGAGCGAGAATCGCATCGACCTCGGCCTTCAGTTCTGGGGACCCATCGAGTGACCGCAGAGGGCCCTCACGGTGGTTCCCTTTGCGAAAATAGAGATCGACGGTGCCGTCCGGGCGTCGGACGCGCTGGACGTATTTAACCTTATCCATCGCGCGCTTCATCATTCAGTGACTGGCGGCTTTGGCTCAGACGATTAAGGGTACGGGCCCGAACCTTATCCAGCGCGGAGGTTCGACGTTCGTCGCTTTCGGCCTCGATGTTCGAAAGCGACGGAGCCGCTGGCGCAGCGTGTTTGATCGTTTTCGGCGGCAGGCTCGCAACCCATTCATCGATCTGAAAACGGTTGTAGCGGATCACTGTGGCTCCCACATCAACAGGAGCCACCGTGCAAATCTTGGAAATCGTGGACCACGACAGCGCCAGGTAGGCGCTCAACTGCTCCTTCGTGAGCAGCAGCGGCCAGAACGCTGGGAGTGCGGACGGTCGGCCTTCTTGGTCGATCTGTCCCGAGGGCAACAGGTGAAAGGCGACGGCCTTAAGTTGCGACCAATCTGTTGACGCCTTGTCGGCGGACGGGGAGGGGCGAGGGCGCATTTGACGACAGACAATAGGTGTGCGGGCTCGGGATTGAGCGGTGCCTCCCTCGGTTGTCGTCACTGCCGAGGGAGAACGTGATCGAAGGTTGGTTATAGCAGACCCTGCTGAATAAGCAACGGTGGGTCTGAATTAACATACTGTTATTGTAAAGGAATTTTCTGCAATCGCGTCGCTTTTGTTTAGTGCCCCCATGTGGCGGGTGTGGTGGCATAGGCCGTCATGAAATCGAACATCGCGGCGGCTTCCTCGGACGACGCCAAAGTTACATAGACGGCGACAGTCCAGCAGGCGCCGGGAGGGATCTGACCGAACTCGACCATGACCGCCTCAAGGGGCGTGACCTCGTCGTTAGCAATGCTGATGTAGTCAATCAGGTCAGACTGAACGCATTGGCCGAGCCAGACAGCTTCAGCTTCACTGGTGCACCCATCGATCTTGATGATCGACATGACCCAGCCGTCTTCGAGCGACTTGGTGCCGACGAGGACGCGCTGGTGGCCTGGAGTGACCTCGACAGCCATAAAATAGCGCTGCAAACCTTCGCTGTAATCAACTTGGTTGGGCATCAGCGCTTCCAATCAGCGCGAACGAACGCCGCCTCCAGGAAGTTGGCCACCTTCGCCCATTCCTCACCGGCGCGCCCCTCAAGCGCCGCCTTACGCCGCACGTCGGCAAGCAGAAGTTCCCGGTCGAGGTAGGCTGCTAGGCGCAGGTACTCGTTGCGGCGCTCGACCGTCGCCACAGCGCGCTTAATCAGTGCGCTAACATCTAGGTTTCCTTTAAGACGGTTTGCACCGTCAGAAATCACGCGAGTGTTGCCACGGACGTAGCCAAGCGCGGGGCGGATGCGATCCAGCGACGGCGAAAAGGGCGATCGCTTCCCGCCAACGATAAGCGGAACGCCCAGCGCGGGGCAGACCGGAGGAACAATGACGTCGCGCACGTCCAGATCGAACGGCAAACCTCGTCGGGCGGCACGCTGGCGGGCACGGCTATGCAGCGCGACCGCAGGAGTCGCCTGTCGTTGCATCTTGAGATAGCGCCGCATGTAGGCGGCGTTCCACTTCGCACAAGTCGAGCGCTGTAGGCGGGCGCCGTGGATCGGGCACCAAGCGTTGGGCGGATCGTAAACAGTCATGTAAGACTCCTTCATCAGAATGAGTCCAAAAATTCAAACTTGGTCCTAAGAGTCAAATTGAATAATGAACGCAGCGAGATCGAAGCCTGCCGATCACCCGACAGGAGCGCAGTTACGGGCCGCTCGAGGGTTGGTGAACATGTCCGTGCTGGATCTGGCTGAGCGCACAGGGCTCGCTCCGAACACGATTAAGCGCGCGGAGGGTGGCAACGGGCCGGCGCCAATCAACGCGGCAAATGCCAAGCTTATGGTGTCCACGCTTCAGTCAGCCGGAGTGATATTCCTTCCAGCGATAGGTGATGCGGGTTCCGGGGTCCGGTTGGCATCGCCTGACCAGCCCTTATTGGCACGCCGGCGAGGGCGAGGCCAAACGTCAACCATGACTGTGCAAAAGGAGTCACGTTAGTCATCCGCGCCGCCCAAACCCTGACGCAGCCTGAGATTTTGAGTCACTTTACCAATCAACTGTGACTCGACGTACGCCAATTCGGGACTATTGAGGTCCGAAGGAAAGGGGGGCGGCAGGGGCTGGGGGGGTCACCCCCAGCCGCCCCCCTTCGCTGCATGGATCGCGTCTTGCTTAACGGTCAGAGTTAAGCACGGGAGGTCTCGAATATGGACTATGAACGAACGCCGAAAGGCATCACTTACAGAGGCATCCGCCGTGCCTTTACGGATGAGGCGAATAGCAACAGTGACTTCGTATCGCGCGTCGATAAGGCTCTAGGCGGTGGGTTTATTGGTGTCTCGCATGGCGCTTTCATGAAGAACCAAGGGACTGATCTGCATCTTCAGGTCCAACAACCTGACGGGTCGGATGGTCGTGTGGCGTTGATTGTCCACATTGACCAGTTTCTAGACCAAGGGGTTATCGACTTAGAAGCCAAACCGAAGGTGAAAAAGTGCCGTGATGGTGAGTTTCGCAGGGTTACGATCGCGCCGAAAATCTGGTTCCACCACACAGGAAATGCAGCGAACGCCGAAAATCGTCTGACCTTTGAAAAACTGCTGAAAATCGCCAGTCCTGATTTCACTGCGATTCTCGAAGAGGGCATTGATCGCGCCCAACGCACATTCCATCAGGTCATGAAGCCGAAATCATCGATCCCGTGGTTCATGATGACCAAGTAGAGGCGGATCGCCGCCTCGATCAGGGCGTCGAACTCTTCCAAAGTCATGTTCGGTCCGTCGGCAACCAGCGCCATAACTCCGTCAGCTGGCCCCCGTTGAGATGGTGTCCTTGAATGACGATCTGCGGACGTTGGTTGTCGCATCGCTCGCAGACCATCGTCGCGTATGTCGCCAAGCGAAGTAAAGCGCTGCGCCTGTGGTAGCTTCGCCCGTACAGGGGTGGCGCTGCTGCCGCACTGGGCGCACTGATTGCTGTATCGGATGTCGTTAGGCGTCGTGTCGTCGCGACATGAGTTCAGCACAACGTCAGGTCTCTGAATCGTAGCTGATCGCCACCTTCACGCACGCCTCGGGCGGATCGTGGGTGGGCCAGAAGACGGCTTTTGGCTCTCCCGATGACGTGAACAATGCGACCGTCGGCTGAGGCCTCCTTAGCGCCGGCAGCGCGCACAGCGGTTCCAACCCGGTCTAACCGGTAGATCAGAACACTCCAGAGCCAAGGTAGTTGCGCATTGCCACATTGGCACACGTAGCGGTTTTCAAGCTGATGGATTCGAGCGGGTGGCTTGCAAAGCTTAATGCCGCATAGGTCCAACTTTGTGATTTGGTTAAGAAAGTGTTAATTTCTGTTGCTTTTCGCCCGATAATGCGGCCAAAGGTGTCCCAAATTGGCATGGCCCGGCTTTTGAAGGGTAACGACCAAGACGGGTGCCGGGGAGGTGCCTAGGGCAGGGGTTGGGAATGGCGATCAAGCGCTCGCGCAGAAATGCAGCATCACGGGTTGTTGTGCTGTGTGCTGCTTCAGCTCTAGGTTGTGGGGCGGCGGGGCCGTTGTCCGCTGCTGATCGCGGCTCTTCGCAGCCCGCTCGCAATGAAATAGCGGTCGTAGTCGAGGGAGATATTCGATCGCTTTGCGAGCTTCCTGACATTTCCGATGTGGATTTGGGGGATTTAAGTTCGGGTGCGCGTACCATCAAAATGGGTTTCGCGCTGTCGTGCAATGTGCCGTTCGAGCTGGAATTTCAGTCGGGTGGTGGGTTGAGGCATGAGCTCAGTCCGCAAGGTCAGGGTGGCTTTGCGGGCACTCTTGATTACGCCTTGAACGTCGCGCTTCCGTTGCAGGGGGCGGCCTCTTCTCGTGTCGTTCAGCGCACCTTCACTTCCGGTCAGATGTCAGGAATGGGTGCTGTAATCAACACGGGCGATCACATCTCCGCTGGCGATGGCCTCATCACATTGTCCACGTTGTCGCCTCCGGCTCCCGGCCTGCTCGCGGGCGTGTATAGCGACGTCATAACAATGACTTTGCGTGTCGGCCTGTAGTAAAAACACGCCAAAAAATTTGAGGCACGAAAGAACTCGTCTGCGTGACAGTAGGCGTAGATGTTGTTCCTGTTGTTTCAAGGTCAGATGTTCGGATTTACTTGTTTTAGGTACGTTTTGAGTTGACCGGCGTTATTTAATATTTTATCAACCAGGATGTGGGGGCCGTCATTATTTTCGGTTACCCGACATTTCATCCTTACAAATACGGAAACACCCTATGAAAACGATCACCAGCTTGCTTGGCGGCGCCGCCGTCCTCGCCATGACGCTGACCGCTTCGGTTGCGGCGGCTCAGACCAGCAACGTCAACGTGACGACGAACAGCTCGCGCGGCGGCAGTAATCCCGTCACGACCTATACGGTCCGCGGTCAGAACTCGAACGGCACGGCGACGGCGTCGACGCTTGAGCTTAACGACGCCCAAACCAACAGCTGGCGCATCACCGGCTTCGTGCCGGCCGACTGCGTACTGTTTACCGGTGGCGGCAACGGCAGCCAGCAGGTCATCGATCTGGGCGAGATCGGCGTTGAAGGCCAATCGAACCTGGGTTCGGATACCGTCTTCGACCTACGCGATAACATTGTGCTCACGATCGCCAGCGGCACCGCAGGATGCAACACGGCTAATACCATGAGCATCACCAAGACAAATGGCGTTCGTGGCTTGGTCAACAGTGCTCCCGGCGCCTTTGACAGCAACCAGTTCCAAGCAAACATCCCCTATTCGGTCACGGCGACTTTCCAGGCCGGCGGCGAAACGAACCTCACTGTCGCTTCGGGCGACGATGCAGAACAGAAAACTCTGGGAGCGTGGCGCTCGGGTCTGAGCATGCGCTTCTTCGCAGGCAAGCCTGGCAAGGGTCTGGTGGCTGGCACGTATGAGGACGTGATCACCGTTCGCTTCGACACCGACATCTAAGCACTACGATAAGACCGAAAGGAGGGTGTCTTCGGATACCCTCCTTTCATGTTTCGCCCCGAATATCGTTGCCGCCGCTATCGGCTCGGCGCTTGCTTGAGAGCACGCATGTCAGTTTCGCTCCGGTTCAGATTTTTGCCTATCGGCTTGATGATGTTGGTGGCCATCTTTTGTGCCTTGGCCGGCAGTGCGTGGGCTATGAGAGTATCGCCTATGGTCAGCGAAATCAGCACTCTTGGTGCTGGCGCGTCGGCCCGTATTGAAGTGCAGAATATCGCGTCTACGCCTCTACCGTATGAAACCAGCATCACGCGCATAACCTTCAATGCTGACGGGACGATCACCGAGACCCCGGCTGACGAAGACTTCCTAGTCTTCCCGCCGCAAGGGGTTGCGGCACCCGGTGCTCGACAAATCATCCGAGCTCAGTGGATCGGCGATCCAGCGGCCTCTGCCTCGATGGCTTATTACATGGAGATCAGACAGCTCCCCGTCGACTTCGAGTCCCGATCAACCGACCTGGGAAGCGCTGCGGTTCAGGTCGTGTATCATATGAAGACGCTGATCATCGTGGCGCCGCCCAACACGGAATCCAGCGTGCAGGTCGTCTCGGTTGAGGCCGCGGAAATTAAGCAGCCGGCAGTGCCCGCCACGACGCAGACGTCGATCGAAGCTATCACTGGCACCCCCGCCACGCCGACTCCGGCCGTGGACGCATCTCCAGTGCCTGTCGTCAAGGTTCGTTTGCGGAATACTGGCCAGCGCCATGCGGTCATGAGCGGTGTCAACTGGATCCTTGACGGCACCGACCGGTCTGGCCAGCCTCTGAAAATCACGCTTTCTGCTGGTCAGATTAGCGGAGCGGTTGGAGTTGGTTATGTCCCTCCGCAAGGCGGGGAGCGAGTTCTGACGGTTCCAACGGGACAGGCGTTTGGCGATGGGCCGATCAAACTGAGTTTCGCGGGATGATAGCGGGGGTCGCCCTGGCCCTCGTCGCGCTTGGGGGCGACTACACAGACGCGGTCGTGAAAACTGCGCCGGCTTACGATTTAAACCCGCCGGTTTCAGTCGAGGCTGCTCCAAAGACGCAGCCTGATCCGTCGATGCAGTCGTCCGGCGCGCAGGGTTTCCAAAGACCCAATGTAAATCCGTATGACCGGGATTTGCAGATCACTGCGCCGCTTCTATTCGGACGGCGCGCACTGGGTGAACTCCCTATCACCTTGACGGCTGATGACCGCGTTTTGATCGAGCGCACGACCTTCCTTGATCTGCTGCGTGATGTTGTCAATCCGGAAGCCTTGGCGGAGATCACATCGCTGATCGGCGAGCGTTTGATATTTGAAAGTGAGGATATTTCGCCCGCTGGCGTCTCTCTTGCTTATGACCCTTCGACGCTGTCCGTAGCCATTCTGAGGATTGATCCTGCGCGGCGGTCAAGGGGAGAGATATTTGCTGCCGGCACACGGCAGCCTGAGTCATCGATTCAGCCCGAACCATTTTCTGCCTATGTGAATCTAGATGCCTTCGCCACCGCGCAGGACGGCCAGATTGATCCGGCCGGCCTGGTTTCGGGAGCAATCAGATTTGGAAATATTGTTTTCGAGGCGGAAGCTCGGGGGGGACGAGGTGTCGACGGAACAACCGAGTTCGACAGGCGGTACGCGCGGTTGGTCTATGATGAACCCGAAGCTTATCGACGCTGGTACCTGGGCGATCTGGACCCCGAGTTTCGCGGTCGGCAAGGCTATGTGCCGCTAGGCGGTATTGGTGTTTCGCGCCAGCGCAGGCGCTTCAATGCCTTCCGCAGCGACATCCTTCAGGGCAGTCGGCAACTGCTACTGGAACAGGATTCTACTGTCACCATTCTGCGCAACGGCGTGGTTTTTCGTGAGCTTCAGCTCGATGCCGGCCCGTACGACCTCAGTTCGCTGCCTCTGCTTGCCGGGAGCAACGACGTTGAGGTCAGGATCCGCGACTTGGCCGGACGAACGCAACTACTCAACTACTCAGCCTATCTCGACCCGATCGACCTCGAGCCCGGAGACTTCGAGTACGGCGCGTTTCTCGGCGTTTCGTCGAAGAGCTTCTTCGGCTCGCCTACTTATGATGGCGATCCGGCCTTCACCGGGTTCTACCGAAAGGCTTTCGTCGACAGGCCCGCAGTAGGCGTGGGGCTTCAACTGAGCGAGGCCGTCCAAGGGCTATATGGCGAAACCCAGTTGATCTTGCGAGATGGATCGCGATTACAATTCAACGCAGCAGCCAGCAACAGCGAATCTGGCGCCGGGTATGCCGCAGGTATTAGCTATGATCGTCAGTTCGATAGAGGGGAACAGGCTGACTATCTGACGGTCCAAGCAGACTTTATGTCCGAGCGTTTTTCGACCTTGGGTAATATTGCGCTGCAAAATTTCTCGGAGTGGTCAGCTTCAGCACAATACAGCCGATACTTTTCAGCAAGGCTCTATGGAACGGTCAATGCGACCTATCAGACCTTTCGAATGGATCTCGATCCCACTTGGCGTGTGACGACGACGGCAAACTATAGAGTTACGCCTCGGGTGCGCGCGTCGATCGGAGCGGATTATGGTCGAACAGCGTTTCGCTCTAGAGACCGCCAGGAAATCGGGCTCAGATTCTCCATCACTTGGCAACCAGACTTCCAGCGTCGAAGTGAGGTTGCGTACGATCAACGTACAAACAGCGCCGTCGCCAGCTATTCTAAGAGTGGTGACGGGCGTGTCGGCAGCATCGGATACGGTGCCTTGGTTGGATACAGCGACGGTCCTGCGAACGTGTCGGCCTATGCGGATTATGTGGGTAATCGTGGGACTGTGGCGTTCACACAATCAGCGACGGGCGAAGACTTCTCATCGGTGTCTGACCGAACCGCAACGACGCTCAGCGTTGGTACGTCTCTAGCGATCACAGGCGGGCGGATCGGAATTGGCCGACGCATTAACAACAGCTTTGCCATTGTGGGCGAGCACCAGAGCCTGCAGGGACGGCGTGTGATTATCGGGGATAGTCTCGAAGACGGTCGATATATCGCCAGTTCTGGGCCTCTTGGCCCCGCCGTGTTCAGCTTCCTGACGCCGTTCGTCGATCAATCGATTCGCTATGATGTCGTGAACCCGCCCCGCGGCTACGACATCGGATCGGGCATTTTTCGGGTCAAGCCCGCAAACCGAAGCGGCTTTGCACTAACGGTTGGCACCGACGCGTTCGTTACGGCCTACGGCACATTGCAACGGTCTGACGGCGAGGCTGTTGGACTGGCGGCTGGCGTGATGCGATCGCTGATGGAACCTGATACTGCCCCCGTTAATGTCTTCACGAACCGCGTTGGCCGATTTGCGCTTTCAGGCTTGAAGCCGGGAGGCCGGTACAGCATCAACCTTTCCGACGCCGATGGAACAGCCTTCGAGTTTCAGGTTCCGACCGATACTGACGGTTTGCTGGACCTTCAAGTCATCAAGGTTCCGGAATGATCAGCTCAAGGAAAGCGACCATGCGTGCGAACTTATTCTTCACAATCGTATTGGCTGCACTTTCAGCTGCACCTGTCTGGGCTCAGGTTACATCGCCGAAACCGTCAGACTGCCGGTTGATCATGAATGTCGTGAGCGCCAGGTGGTCGATAGAGGATTATGATCCGTTTGGCGGAGAAGTTCCGTTCAAGCAGTTTCAGCTCGCGCTGACGAACTCGGGTACGGGAACATGCATGGGCGCGCTAGAAGCAGAATTACTAGACGAACCCTATGGCCTGGCTGGCCTCGGAACTGATCGCGTGCCCTATACGCTAGTAGATGAGGAAGCGAGCCGAGACCTGACGCCCCGTGCCGGCAGAAGCTCGCAAACGATGACGGGTCGTCCTCTCGCTGTAGGGCCGGGGGAGACCGTGACACGGTTATTGTCTTTCGTGGTGGACGCCTCCCAGCTTCGCGGAGACGGGTCGTTCTCCCAGAAACTCAGGCTACAGGCGGTCGGGCGAGAACAGGATGTCCTGACGAGTCGCGACCTCTCGCTCGAACTCCAAGTCCGTCCTGTCACTGCCATCCAGCTTGCAGGCGCCGTTAGTCGTCGCGCAGGGTCTGGAGCAACAGTCGACCTTGGTGAACTTTCCAAAGGGCTGCATCAGTCTCCCCTTCAACTGCAGGTTCAGAGTACCAGGGGATATGTCGTCAGCTTCTCTTCTGAAAATCAGGGCCGTCTATCACTAGGAGCAACCGGCTGGAGTGTGCCCTACGCCTTGGTGCTGGACGGCGAGCGTTACCAGCTGAACCAGCCCTCGTCGCTGCGGGTAGGCGGATGGAAAGAGAGGTTCGATCGCTTCAGTCTCGGGTTTGATGTCGAAAGCGTGAGTGGGCTTCGAGCAGGGCGCTATTCTGATGTGCTGACCATCTCAGTCCGACCGATGTAGCGCCGAAGTCGGCGCATCAAATCGGGCGGATGGTCAGAACCACAATCAAGGGGGTTTCGACTTTGACGGCGTCGAACCGATAGTTCATTTTTCGTATTGCGGCTCGGGTGGACTGACTGACAATCTTGCCAGAGGTCTCCGACAGGTCCAGCACGCTGTTGCCATATGTCAGACTCGCGCTTTCATCACCGCTTAACTGGCGATAATTGGCTGTCACGGTGAAGCCGCCAGGATTATTGCAAGCTTCCGTCACCGTGCCTTCGGCACCGCTCACTGCTTGCATAACAGTCTCAGACCTGACCCAGCAGGAAAGTGGCACTGTAGCGCGAAGACGAAATGACCCGCTTTGGGGACCCGCGTGCGCCGCCTGCGTTATCAACAGCGTGGCTGAAAATAGCGCTGCAGTAGCAATACATCCATTTCGGATAGCACTGGTCATAAGACGTTCTCTCTCGACGTCCCGATACATTATCCCCTGCACGTTAAATCTTGCTAAGACTGTATGATTAGCAATGAGCTCAATTTATTGGTTAAGGTTCTGTCTCGGGCGGCTGTACAGTGCTCAATGACGGGGCCACCTTCGTTAATCCGACAACAACTTGGCCTTGATGTCCGACCTTCGTGCCGCCCGGCGCATGAAGGACTAAACTAACAGGCCAAGCACGGGACCTTGGATGGCTCAGCGGTTTCGGTCGAGGCACTTAATCGCTCGCATCATCGCGTTCGCGGCGCATCGGGCCTGACCCATTCCCATCGCCGAACAAAGGGAGAAAGATCAGGGGCCCTGACAGAGTAGAGCATCGTCAAGGCGATCAAGGAACAAGCCGTGTCGCCTGGCGATGCGCCGCAGCGCATCGCGAGAGCTTCTGCGCGCGCTTAGAACTGTTTCGACAACGACACGAAGGTGCGCCAGCCCTTGTCGGTTTGGTTATAGGGCGCACGGGACAGGGGTTTGGCGAACTCGATGCGCAGGGTGGCCTTGCGGTCGAAGGTGATGCGTGAACCGACGCCGGCAGACGTCAGCTGTTCGGACCAGTCGCGACCAGGCGTCTTGTTCCACACCTTGGCGGTGTCGAAGAAGGCGAAAGCCTGAGCGAAGGTGATAAGGTCGCCCTTGGGATCATATCCGACCCGCGCCTCAATCATCCCGGCGACGGCCTTGTCGCCGCTGGCTTCGCCATAGTCATACGCCCGGCCGTAGGTCGGGCCGCCGACGAAGAACTCTTCGGAGCTGAGCAAGGCGTCGTCCGACCATTGGCCTGAGGCCTCGACATAGACGCCGACATACTTGCTGAGATCGCGATAGGCGCTGACCTGGGCGTTGACCTTGAAGAACTCGCCCGTCGCGTCGTAGCGCGTATTCAGCGGCGAGCGCTCGGTCGTGGCGCCAAAGGCGTCGATCCCTTTCGACAGCTGAATTGAGCCGGCCATCCAGCCGGAGCTGGAACGCCGCTGTCCCGCCACCGACATCCGCGCCACGGTCAGGGTCTCGTCGGTGCGACCCGTGGCGACGTAGTTCTGCTCGACGCGACGGACATCCAGTCCCGCGTTGAGCCAGAGGTTCTTGTCGCGCGAACGGACCAGAGGATGCGAGAGCGTGACCGAGGCCATGCGGCTGCTCCCCCCGACCCAGCCCGATGCGTTCTGAAGCGGCGCATCCGTCTCATAGCCCGATACGCCAAAGCGGACGCGGCCGCCTCCGGACGCGACGACAGAGTAGGACGCATCGATATAGGTAAGTTCGTCAGGGCGATCCGGCACCGTCAGCACGCCCAATGTGATCTGGTCGCCGGCCATAAAGGTCGAGTTGCGGGCGCCGGACAGGTAGACTTGCCACGGACCCTGGGTTTCGGAACCGCGATTGTCGGCATACACGCCGGCGCTGCCCGAGGTCATTGCCGTCTCGACAACCAGGCGGTGTTGGGCCGGGTCGCCGATGATCGGCTCAATGCGGCTGGTCAGTTTGACGCCGGGCACGTCGGACGCCAGGGACAGGCGGCGATCCAGTTCGCCGATGGTGAGGGGGCGCTGGTTCACCAAAGGCTTCAGGATCGGTTCGACGGCGCGTGCGCCATCGCCGGTCAGTTTCAGTTCCGAGATATAGCCTTCAAACACCACGATGCGGGCGGCGCCGATGGCGGGGTCGGTTTCGGCGACGACGGCGCGGGTCAGAAAATATCCGTCGTTGCGATAACGAGCGGTGATTGCATTGGCCGACTGCACGAGATCGTCCACCGAGACGCGCCGCGCCAACTGCTGGTCATAGGTGTCGGCGAGATCGGCGAGTGGATAGGCGCTCACCCCCTGGATCAGCATGCTGGTCAGGATCAGACATCCGGCGCATCCGGCGTCCGGCGTCGAGGCCGGCTCAGCGTCCGCGCGAACCGGTCCCGCGACAGCCATGGTCAGCACCGCCACCATCCCCCACAGGACGCTGATTGTTCTTAACCATGAAGTCGAAAAAATATGACGCACGCCGTTCTCCAAACACAGGAGATCATTTACGGCGTTCGGGCTAAAAATCGTGTTAATATCACCAGTTAAGAGCTTGGCAGGCACGTCCTGATATCCAGAACATCAAACAGAATGTCTGGAGTGTGTGTTGGCCAATCGATACGCAATATTCTTCGCGATCCTCTTCTTCTTTGTGCGCTACCCGACCCAGGCTCTGGCGGATGAATGGCGCATCAGGGAAGTGGCGGGCGTTGTTCGCGTGGCCATACCGGCGCGGCCCGCTGCATACGGCTCGGTTGGGCAGGTATTACCGACCGGAACCAGCGTCACGACAGGCGGAAACGGCCGCGCGATGATCACGAACGGTCAGCAAAGGGTCGTGGTAGGGCCGAACAGTCGCACCACGCTCGCGCCAGAAGCCGGAGGCATGACGCGGGTCTTGCAGGACCTCGGCTCGGCCCTTTTCCAGG
>NZ_DAMBJX010000031.1:0-4835 GCF_032067225.1 Brevundimonas vesicularis
GGCCGCGTCGTTCGGGTCGGGCGGTCCTCGCTGGGAGTCGAAGTCGAACTGCATGCCGAAAGCCTGCTGAGCGGCGAGCGCCGCCTGTGCACGCGCGGCGCCTTCAACATGGTCGCTCTGAGGCCCGCGGGTGATGACCAGCCCTTGGCGCCGCCCGATGAGGCGGGCGAAGCGGACGACGGCTGACTGAGGACCGCAGAGATGGTCTTTCCCGGCACGACCAACCACTACGGCACCCCCTTCGGCGGCGAGGCGCTCAAGCTCATGGGCAAGGCAGCCTTCGTCTCGGCGACCCGCCATGCGCGCGAAGTCATGGTCATGGCCGCGACCAACCGCATCGATTTCAAGGCCCCGATCGATGGCGGCGACATGGTCGAACTGATTTCGCGCGTAAAGATGGTCGGGCGCAGCTCGCTTTCGGTCGAGGTGCAACTCTGGGCCGAACGCCTCCTTACAGGAGAACGGCGACGCTCGACCACGGCCGAGTTCGTCATGGTCGCCGTCGATGACGCGGCCAAGCCGAAGGCAATCCAAGCCAGACGGAGTTTAGATGGAAGCTTGGGTGCGATAGATGGTGCTCTTGGGTAGGCAAGAAGCAACCACAGCTTAGGGCCAAGTAATCGACATCGAGACGATCTTGGGGATCCAGACGAACGTAGCGCGGGCTGCGATAGCCTCGTGAAACGACCGTCCTGACCGTTCCAGCATCCGTCTTTCCAAATGCGACACCCCATGTTCGGCGGCATCTGATCACGCTCTGACCTCCGACTGCCATAACGGCGCACTCGATGATGTGAGGACAGGGGCAAGCATCAGGATCCGCGCAAGTCCCACGCGCCATTGGCTGGGCTAGTTTAGCTGACAGCACCGACTTAAAGTTCGGACCATGATAAAATCGAACGCGCTCTGGAACTTCTGGATCGACCGGGGCGGCACCTTCACCGATGTCGTGGCCCGCGCCCCCGACGGCACGCTGCAGACGCGTAAGCTGCTGTCGGTCAATCCCGAGCACTATGCCGATGCGGCCGTGGAGGGCATCCGGCGGAGCCTCGGCGTGCAGAGGGGCCCGTTGCCGCCCGGTCTGGTCGGGGACGTGCGGATGGGCACGACTGTGGCGACCAATGCGCTTCTGGAGCGCAAGGGCGAACCGACGCTCTTGGCCATCACCTCCGGCTTCGCCGACGCCCTCCGGATCGGGTGGCAGGCGCGCCCCGAACTGTTCGTGCGCGAGATCGTGCTGAACGACCAACTGTATGACCGGGTGGTCGAGATCGACGAACGTGTGACGGCGGACGGCCAGATCGACCGGCCGCTGGATGAAGACCAGGCGCGCGCCGACCTGACGGCGGCCCATGTGGCGGGACTGCGCGCCGTCGCCATCGTCCTGGTCCACGGCTGGCGGTTCACCGACCACGAGACGCGGCTGGCGAAAATCGCGCGCGAGGTCGGGTTCGAACAGGTGTCGGTCAGTCATGAGATCGGGGCGCTGATCAAGCTGATCGGGCGGGGCGACACGACGGTCGCCGACGCCTATCTGTCGCCGATCCTGCGCGCCTATGTGGAGCGGGTCGGGTCCGACCTGGGGCCGGACACGCCGCTTCAGTTCATGCAGTCGTCGGGCGGGCTGACGGCCGCCGACGCCTTCCGGGGCAAGGACGCCATCCTGTCGGGACCAGCGGGCGGCGTGGTCGCCATGGCCGAGACGGCCAAGGCGGCAGGCTTTGAGCGGGCCATCGGCTTCGACATGGGCGGCACCTCGACAGACGTGTCCCACTTCGCCGGCGAGTACGAACGCACGTCCGACGCCGTGGTCGCCGGGGTCAGGCTGCGGGCGCCGATGCTGAGCATCCACACCGTCGCGGCGGGCGGCGGTTCGATCTGCCGGTTCGAGGGCGGACGGCTGAGGGTCGGGCCTGAGTCGGCCGGTGCGGTTCCGGGACCGGCCGCCTATCGGCGCGGCGGACCGCTGACGGTGACGGACTGCAACGTCATGCTGGGCAAGCTGAGCCCTGACTTCTTCCCCGCCGTCTTCGGCCCTGACTCGGACCAACCGCTGGACGTCGGTGCGGTTCGGACCCGGTTCGAGACCCTGGCCGCCGAAGTCTCGACGGCGACCGGACGCCAGACGACGCCCGGCGAACTGGCCGAGGGTTTCGTGACCATCGCCGTCGAGAACATGGCCGAGGCGATCCGCAAGATCTCGATCCAGCGCGGCTATGACGTGACCCGCTACGTGCTCAACAGTTTCGGCGGCGCAGGCGGGCAACACGCCTGTCTGGTGGCCGACGCCCTGGGCATGACCAAGGTTCTGCTGCATCCGTTTGCGGGGGTGCTGTCGGCCTATGGCATGGGTCTGGCCGAGGTGCGGACCATCCGACAGGCGACCGAGGCGGCCGCGCTGGATCCGGCGCGCGACGAGATTCTGGCGGTCCGGATCGCAGACCTTGCCGCCGCCGCAAGCGCCGACCTCGAGGCGCAGGGTTTCACAGCCGACGCCGTCTCCACCCTTGCCCGCGCCGAGATCAAGTTCGCCGGCTCCGATAAGCCTCTGATCCTTCCCTTCGGCCCCGCCGCTGCGATGGCCCAGGCGTTCGAAGAGCTACACCGCCGCCGCTTCGGCTTCTTCGCCGAGGACAAGGCTCTGGTCGTCGAGACGCTGGAGGTCGAGGCCGTCGGCCATTCGGGCCAGACACCTTCGGCGTGCCTGGCCCCGACCACGACCGGCGCGCTTGAGACCGTCGCCGAACTGACCGTTCGCATGGCCGGTCAGGACCGCCCGACCCCCGTCTATCGCCGCGACGCCCTGACGCCCGGCGTCGATGTGGACGGACCGGCCATCTTGCTGGAGGACACCGGCACCACCGTGGTCGAGCCGGGCTGGCGGGCGACCGTGGACGCCCAGGCCAATCTGCTGCTGGAGCGGGTCGTTGCCCTGCCCGCCCGCGTCGCCATCGGCACGGATGTCGATCCGATCATGCTGGAGGTGTTCAACAGCCGCTTCATGGCCTGCGCGGAACAGATGGGCGAGGCCCTTCGCGCCACCGCCTATTCGGTGAACATCAAGGAGCGTCTGGACTTCTCCTGCGCCGTCTTCGACGCGACCGGCGCCCTGATCGCCAACGCTCCGCACATCCCGGTCCACCTGGGATCGATGGGCGAGAGCATCCGCACCGTGATCGCGTCTCGCGGCGGGCGGATGAACCGGGGCGACGTCTATATGCTGAACGCGCCCTACAACGGCGGCACCCATTTGCCCGACATCACCGTCATCATGCCGGTGTTCCTTGAGGCCGACGATGCGCCGGCCTTCTTCGTCGCGGCGCGCGGGCACCATGCCGACGTCGGCGGCACGACGCCGGGCTCCATGCCCGCCTCGTCGCGCACGGTGGACGACGAAGGCGTGCTGATCGACGACTTCCTGCTGGTGGATGCCGGGCGATTGCGCGACGCCGAGACCCGCGCCCTGTTCGCCTCGGGCCGTCATCCGTCGCGCAACGTCGATCAGAACATGGCCGACCTGAAGGCCCAGATCGCCTCCTGCACGCGCGGCGCCGACGAGCTGATCCGCATGACGCAGGAGTTCGGCCGTCCCGTCGTCGCCGCCTATATGGGCCATATCCAGGACAATGCCGAAGAGGCCGTCCGCCGCGCCGTCGCCGCCCTGAAACCCGGTGCCTTCGCCTATGAGAAGGACGACGGCGCCGTCATCCGGGTCCGCATCGATGTCGATCCGATTCAGCGCAGCGCCGTCGTCGACTTCAACGGAACCAGCGAACAGCGACCGACCAACTTCAACGCCCCCCTGTCGATCACACGAGCGGCGACCCTCTATGTCTTCCGCACCCTGGTCGACGACGCCATTCCGCTGAACGAAGGCTGTCTGAAGCCGATCAAGCTGATCGTGCCGGAGGGGTCGATGCTGAACCCTCGCTATCCCGCCGCCGTCGTCGCCGGCAATGTCGAGACCAGCCAGGCGGTGGTGGACACGCTGTACGGCGCCTTGGGCGTCCTGGCCGCCAGCCAGGGGACGATGAACAACTTCACCTTCGGCGACGACGCCCGCCAGTATTACGAGACCATCGCCGGCGGCTCGGGCGCCGGGCCCGGCTTCGGCGGGACCAGCGCGGTCCAGACCCACATGACCAACAGCCGCCTGACCGATCCCGAGGTGCTGGAAACCCGCTTCCCCGTCCTGCTGGAAGAATTCTCGATCCGTCGAGGCTCAGGCGGCGAGGGGCGCTGGACGGGCGGCGACGGCGCCATGCGGCGGGTGCGGTTCCTGGAGCCCATGACCGCCGCCATCCTGTCCAATCGTCGCCGCGTTCCGCCTTTCGGCGCCGACGGCGGCCAACGGGGTGCGACGGGCGTGAACCGGATCGAACGGGCGGACGGAACGATTGACCCCCTCGGCTCGACGGCCGAGGCGGCGATGACGCCCGGCGACGTCTTCGTCATCGAAACGCCCGGCGGCGGCGGCTTCGGCGCAAAAGACGCTTCCTGAGCCGGGCGAACCGCGCGACCATGCCATCAAAGGGGGGCGAACCATGCTGGTGCTTATCGGGATCGCGGTCGTGGTCGTGGGCTTCGTCGCCCGCATCAATCCGCTGGTGGTCATTCTGGTCGCGGCGATCACGACCGGAGTGCTGGCGGCGGTCGGGCCGGCCGTGGATGCGCGCGACCTTGTGGCGGCAGCCGTCGATACGATCAGCCGGTTCGGCCAGGCCTTCAACGACAACCGCTATTTCCATATCACCTGGCTGGTCCTGCCGGTCATCGGCCTGCTGGAGCACGCCGGCCTTCAGGAGCGGGCGCGCGATCTGGTGACACAGGTCAAG
>NZ_DAMBJX010000031.1:4845-38271 GCF_032067225.1 Brevundimonas vesicularis
TCTGATCGTGCGCCAGGTGACTTCTGCTCTCGGTTTGACCTCACTGGGCGGCCATCCCCAGATGGTTCGCCCCCTGATCGCGCCGATGGCTGAAGGCGCGGCCGAGACCGAACATGGCCCACTGACCAACAGGGCCAGGTTTCGCATCCGCGGCATGGCGGCCGGCACCGACAACATCGGCCTGTTCTTCGGCGAGGACATCTTCATCGCCATCGGCTCAATCGTCCTGATCGTCGGCTTCCTGGAACAGGCCGGAGTGCGGGTCGAGGCCCTGCACGTCTCGCTGTGGGCCATCCCCACCGCCATCGTCGCCTTGCTGGTCCACGGCTCACGCCTGCTGATGTTCGACCGTCAGGTCCGGAAGGATATGACCGTACCTGATGTCCTCGAGGGTGAGGCGGCCGGGCAATGATCACGCTGGAACACGCCTATGTCGCGACAGGCCTGATGTTCGCGGCCTTCTCGATCCTCAGCTTGCGCGACCCGTTGAATCCGACCCGGTACCGCAGCGCCCTGTTCTGGGGCCTGATCGCCGTCGCCCTGCTGTTCGGCTCGTCGCTGGGCGACTTCGGCAACGGCCTTCTGGTCATCGCCCTGGTCGTCATCGGCGCGATGGGCAGGCTGGGCGTCGGCAAGCCCGTCACCACGACCGGCGAGCAACGTCAGGCCAGCGCCTCGCGCTGGAAGAACGCCCTGTTCGTGCCGGCGCTGATGGTGCCCCTGGTCGCGGTCGGCGGCACGCTTTTGGCTAAATACACGACGGCCGGGGCCTGGCTGATCTCGCCGGTGCAGACGACACTGATCTCGCTAGGCCTGGGCTGCGTCGTCGCCTTGGTGGTCGCCCTGATCTGGTTCCGACCGCCGGTCATGGCCCCGGTGCAGGAAGGCCGTCGCCTGATGGACTCCATCGGCTGGGCCGCGCTGCTGCCGCAGATGCTGGCCTCGCTGGGTGCGATCTTCCTCGCCGCCGACGTGGGTCAGGTGGTCGGCGATCTGGTGGCCCAGGTCATCCCCATGACCTCGGCCTTCCTCGCCGTCTTCGCCTATTGCGCCGGCATGGCCCTGTTCACAATCATTATGGGCAACGCCTTTGCCGCCTTCCCTGTGATGACCGCCGCCATAGGCTTGCCCATCGTGGTGCACCAGTTCGGCGGCGATCCGGCCATCGTCTGCGCTATCGGCATGCTGGCCGGTTTCTGCGGAACCCTGATGACGCCGATGGCCGCCAACTTCAACGTCGTGCCGGCCAATCTGCTGGAACTGCCGGACCGCAATGCGCCTCTGAACGGCGTTATCCGCGCCCAGCTGCCGACTGCGGCCATCATGCTCGTGGTTAATATCCTGCTGATGTATGTCCTCGCCTTCCGGTTCTGATCATGCCCGCTTGCCCTTCTCAGGCGCTCGACGCCGCCCTCGCCTCCCGCTTCGCCTCGACCGCGCTCGGCCATGTGACGCGCGAATATCCCAACATCATCCAGCATGTGCTCTCGGGACCGCAGGATGCGCAGACCCCGCGCGCGCTGCATCCGATCTTCTTCGGCAGCTTCGATTGGCACTCCTGCGTCCACGGCTGGTGGACCCTGTTCACCCTGTATCGTCTCCATCCCGAGATGCCGGAGGCCGAGGCCATCCGCGCCAAGGCCGACAGCCTGTTCACGCCCGCAAACGTCGCCAGCGAGGCCGCCTATCTCGCCCGTCCCGAGGCGCGCGGGTTCGAGCGTCCCTACGGCTGGGCCTGGCTGTTGATGCTGACCGCCGAACTGGCGCGGCATGACACGGATGAAGGCCGCCGTTGGTTCGAGACCCTGCAACCGCTGGCCCGGGTCTTCGCCGAACGGTTCAAGGCCTTTCTGCCGCTGGCTGACTATCCGGTGCGGGTCGGGACCCACACCAACACCGCCTTCGCCCTTCGTCTGACCCTGGACTATGCGGACGCCCACGACGCCGACCTGGCCGCCCTCTGCCGCAAGGTCGCCCTGGCCTGGCACGCGAACGATCGAGACTGCCAGGCCTGGGAGCCGTCCCAGGACGAGTTCCTGTCTCCGGCCCTGATGGTGGCGGAGCTGATGCGGCGCATCCTGCCGCCGGACAATTTCCAGAGCTGGTTCGCCGCCTTCCTGCCCGGTCTCGCGGCGCATGAGCCGGCGACCCTGCTGTCGCCCGCCCGCGTCAGCGACCGCAGTGACGGCAAGATCGCCCATCTGGACGGACTCAATCTCAGCCGTGCCTGGTGCTGGCGCGGCGTCGCCTCTGCCCTTCCTGGCGACTCTCCGGTCTGCGCCATCGCCGCTGACGCGGCCGATCGCCATCTTGATGTCGCGCTTGAGCATGTCACTGGCGACTATATGGGCGAGCACTGGCTGGCCAGCTTCGCCCTTCTCGCGTTCTTGCAGAAGAAAGGGTGGGCCGTCAGCCCGTGAACCAGAACCCCGACGCCATTCGTCTATCGCTGAACGCGAGAGTTTGCCGTTTCAAATCATCAATGTCCGAGACGCGCCATGAGCGGTCGTGACGAACCTGCCGTAAACACGACGTTCCGCGGGTGAGTTGGGCGTCTGCATTAAGGCGCAATGCCAACGGTCAAAGCCGATCCATTGCGGACCTTCAGCTTGCGGCCCGGTGTGCCGAGGTATTCGTCGATCGACGGGCGGCCCCTCTGGTATTCGACGGTGACAGTGAAATGGCCGCTGTATCTGCTGTCGGTAGCAAGGCGAGCAGTTGGGGCGGCGAACGCTGACGCGTTTGCGCCATGACTCGCACAAAGTCGATCAAGAGCATCCTGATACAGCTTAATGACCGTCATAAGTGTCGGCGATGTTGGGCTGCCCGAACTCGTGCCAGTCAGGGAGTCCACATCTATGTACTCCGCTGGTGAACCCGCTGCTTTTCGCGAAAATGTCTATCTCGTAGTAGCCTACCAGCAGGCATATGCCGCTCCCGAGCGAGTCAGCGATAATAGGTCCGATGGATTTGAGTTCGCCGAACTTCAGCGCAAAATGCAGCAATCTGCAAAGGTCTTAAAAGGTGGAGATCGGAGCGGCTCACTGAATGACGCTTCGGTCTGATGGCGGTTCTCGCGGGCCACATCGATGCGCCTTGGCCGACCATTGACGGCAGTGCTGCCTGACAGCACCCCCTTTTAGTCTCAGGCATTCAGGCATGTGATGCAGACGGACTACGACAGAGAAGTGGTCACGGCCGCGCTCGGACTTCGAAATCGAGCGTCCAACGGCCCTCCCCGGCTCGGCGAAAATCGGCGATACGGGCGGCGATCTGGCGGTCCAGGCCGTCGAGCAGGGCGGTTCCGTTGGCGACCGAGGCCACTGTTGCATTGGTCTGCCAGAATGGACCGCTTTCGCCCTTTAGCGTGAAGCGCAGATGCACGGTGTCGTTGGATTTCGGCATAGGACGCTCAGACAGGAATTCTTTTCAAACAACAGTCAGCTCCATCGCACAAAGCGACGAGCAATCGGAGGCTCGGTGCGATCTCATAACGTCGCCGCGTCCTCGATTACACAGACAGCGCTTTTGCGACGACCGGGGCCAAGCCGTCTGCGATGATGCGCACTCCTTCAGCGTTGGGATGGATGCCGTCTGGCTGATTATAACGGCGATCCAGGGCCACGCCTTCCAGCAGGAAAGGATAGGTCGGAACATCTTCCTTGCGCGCCAGGTCCGCGAAGATGCGGTCAAACTCGACGGCGTAGGCGCCGTATTGAGGCGGGGCCTTCATCCCTGCGAGCAGGACGGGAATATCGCGCGCCTTCAGCGACGCGATGATCGACTCCAGATTGGATCTGACCGTTTGGGGGGGGACGCCCTGGAGCATGTCATTGCCCCCCAGGGCCACGATGCACAGGTCGGTGTCGTCCTGGACGCTGTAGCCGACCCGAGCCAGTCCGCCGCCGGTCGTGTCGCCCGAAACCCCGGCGCCGCGAACCCTCACCCGGAGCCCCTTTGCCCTCAACGCCTGTTCCAGGCGCACAGGCAGAGCCTCGGCGGAAGGTAGGCCGAATCCGGCGGTGATGGAATCGCCCAAGAGGGTCACGATCTTTTCCGGCCCGTCCGAAGGTGCGGCCGTGGGTGAAGGCGAGACCGAGGGCTTAGCTGGGGTCTCTGACGTGTCCTCTTTCGAGGCGCTGCATCCGGCGAGGACGAGCCCCACCCCTCCGGTCAGGAGCGTGCGGCGTGGAATGGACGGCATGGGTGAGGAGGGCTTTGGAGTCATGATCTGCGCCCCCATATAGGGATCGGCTTTCCTCACCCCAATCCAGCAGGCGACATATCGATGGCTTCAGCCGCTCCGCTCGTCCTCGACGGCGTCGTCCTCATCCTGCCCTCGGCGGCAGGACCCGTGGAAATCCTTCGCGGCGTGGACCTGGTCATAGCGCCGGGCGAGACGGTCGCCATCGTCGGTCCCTCCGGATCGGGCAAGTCGTCGCTGATCTCCATCGCCGCAGGGCTGGAAACCCCGACTCGAGGCCGAGCCATGCTGTTCGGTCAGGATATGGCCGCGCTGGGCGAGGACGGCCGCGCCCGCCTGCGTCGGGGACGCGCCGCTCTGGTTTTTCAAAGCTTCCACCTCCTGCCCAATATGACGGCCGAGGAAAATGTGTCCGCGCCGCTGGAGTTGGCCCACAGGCCGGGAGCAGTGGCCTTGGCGCGCAGCTGGCTGGAGCGGGTCGGCCTGGGCGCCCGGAGGTCGCATTATCCTCACCAGATGTCCGGCGGCGAGCAGCAGCGCGTCGCCCTGGCCCGCGCCCTGGCGGTCGGGCCCGAGCTTCTGTTCGCTGACGAACCGACCGGAAATCTGGACGGGACCAACGGCGCTTTGGTCGCCGACTTGCTGTTCGACCTCGTGCGCGACAGCGGCGCGGCCCTGGTCATGGTGACCCATGACGACCGTCTCGCCGCGCGCGCGGACCGGATCGTGACGATGCGCGACGGCCAGATCGTCGCCCCGGCGCAGGCCTCTGCATGAGGCTCGCCTTCCGCTTCGCCCGCCGCGAACTCCGTTCCGGAGTTGCGGGATTTCGAATCTTTCTGGCCTGTCTGGCGCTGGGCGTGGCGGCGATCGCCGCCTCGGGATCGACCGCAGAGGCCTTCCGCCAGGGGCTGGCCAGTCAGGCGCGGGAGATTCTCGGCGGCGATGTGGTGTTCAGCCTCGACCAGGGCCGGTTCAGCCCTGACCAACGCGCCGCCTTCGCCGCCTTGGGCCCCGTGGCCTATTCGGTGCGAGCCAACGGCATGGCCGAAACCGAAACCGGCGAGCGTCGTCTGGTCGATATGCGCGGGGTCGACGCCGCCTATCCCTTGGTCGGGGCGGTCGAAATGTCCGGCGCACCTGATCTGGCCACGGCCTTGCGCGTCGAGAACGGCTTAGCGGGCGCTGTCGTCGAACAGGCACTGCTGGACCGCTTAAATCTCAAGCTCGGCGACACCTTCACCGTCGGCGGCGCGCGGTTCGTCGCCCGCGCCGTCCTGCTGGCCGAACCCGACCGACTGGGTCGGGGCTTTGCACTAGGGCCGCGCGTGGTGACGACGGTTCCCGCCATCGAACAGGCCGGCCTGCTCGCGCCCGGCGGCCTGTTTGGCGAGGCGGTGCGCATCGCCCTTCCCGCTGGCGTCGATCCCAAGGCCGCCATCGCTGGCATCGAAAAGCGGTTTCCCCAAAGTCGGCTCGAAGCCCGGGATCGGTCCAAGGCCGCCGCCGGCGCCGGACGGCTGATCGATCAGTTGGAGTATTTCCTGGGCTTCATCGGTCTTGCGTCCCTGGTGGCCGGCGGGCTCGGCGTCGGGGGCGCTGTCTCGGCCTATCTTGAGGGGCGCAAACCGTCGATCGCGACGCTGAAGGCGCTCGGCGCCGAGGGCGGGCTGATCCGCGACATCTACCTGATCCAGATCGGCGTGTTGGCGGCCGTCGGGGTCGCTATCGGGCTGTTGATCGGAGCCGTCGCGCCGCTCGTCATCGGCGTGCTGGCGAAGGACAGCCTGCCCATCCCCGCCCTCTTCGCAGTCTATCCGGCGCCACTGGTCAAGGCCGGAACATTCGGCCTTCTGGCGGCCGCCGCCTTCGCGCTCGCGCCCCTGGCCCGCGCCCGCGCCACGCCGCCTTCCGCCTTGTTTCGTCGCCAGCTTACCGACCGACCTATTCTCGGCGTCGAGCTGGTCTTCGCTGTCCTGGCCGCCATCGGGCTGGCGGGGCTGGCCCTTTGGACCGCGCCGTCCAAACTTGCAGCGGCGGCCTTGATCGGCGGCACGGTCGTCGCCTTCGCCCTTCTGTGGGCGCTCGGCCGTACGGCGGCCTTCCTGGCCGGGCGTTTGAGACGACACGCCGGCGGGGCGGTGCGGCTGGGACTGGCCAATCTCGCCGGGCCGCGCTCGGCGGCGCGCACCGCCTCCCCCGCCATCGGCCTGGGCGTCGCGCTTCTGGCCATGGTCGTCCTGATCCAGTCCAGCCTGCTGGGCCAGATCACCGAGGTCGCACCACGATCAGCCCCATCCGTCGTCTTCACGGAAATCCCCGCCGATCGCGGCGCGGCGTTCGATGCGGCGGTGGCGAAGGTGATGGCGAGGCCCGGACCGGATCGCTACCGGCGCCTTCCCCTGCTGACCGGGCGGATCGTGCGGTTGAAGGGCGCGCCGGTCGATGTGGACGCCCTGCCTCAAGGCGAACGCTGGGCCTTCGATCAGGACATTCTCCTGTCCGCCCTGGCCGGCGCGCCGGACGATGCCAATGTCGTGTCCGGCAAATGGTGGGCCGCAGACTACGCCGGTCCGCCTCAGATCGCACTCTCGCGGGATCTGGCCAAGGCCGCTAATCTCAAGGTGGGCGACAGCCTGACCCTGCAACTGCTGGGCCGCGAGATGGACGTACGCATCGCCGCCCTTCGTCGGACCGAGCCGGGCGGGTTCGGGACCAACTTCCTGCTCGTCCTCAACGCCGCCGCCATCGAAGGTGCCAATCCGCGCAGCGTCGCCATCGCCCGCGCCTCCCCCGCCGAAGAACGCGCCCTGACCCAGGCGCTTGGCGCGGACTTCCGAGAGGTGAACATCATCAGCGTCCGCGAGCAGCTCGAGGCCGCCGCCACCCTGTTCGACCGCCTCGCCCTGGCCATTCGCGGGGCCGCGGCCGTCGCCGGTCTCGCGGGCCTGCTCGTTCTTATCGGAGCTATTGCGGCGGGCGTGCGCGAGCGGGCGCGCGAGGCCGCCGTACTCAAGGTGCTGGGCGGCTCCCACACCCAAATCCTGACCGCCTACCTCGTTGAATACAGCCTGGTCGGCGCCATCGCCGGTCTGGCCGGCCTGCTTCTCGGCGCCGCCGGGGCCTGGCCTGTCGTGACCCTCGCGTTCAAGGCGACCTGGAGCGTGGACTGGACCGGCGTCGTTCTTCTTCTCACCAGCGCCACGGGGGTCGCGGCTCTGGGCGGCGGTGTGGCGGCCCTGCACGCCCTGTCGCGTCGCCCGGCGCCGGCTCTTCGGTCGGATTGATCGGAATGGTAACGTCCAGTTCGCCTGGATGCCGGTTCGGAAAATTAAGCACGCTGCATAGCGGCTAGCGTCGTCCTATGACGGCAGCTCTATCGATCCGCCTCGCCTGCGGGTGCGTCAGACGCTTGCCCCGCGAAAAGTCTGCGCGACCAGGTCCGCGCGATCCGAAGGTAGCTAAGCGGGCGTCTTCCGGCTGAAGCATTGTGCGGGGATTGCCGTCGCGGCCGGTGTACCACATCTCGGTCCAGCCCGCCGGCGCGATATGGTCGTCCATCCAGCAGTCGAGGAAGGTCGCTGCGCCGACAAACTTCGGATCGCCGTACCGACCATCAGGGAAGGTGCTGGACGGTCGCCAAGGGCGTCCCAAAAACACGGAATGCCGCAGGACGCCGGCGTCCCTGGTGAGACGGCAATCGTGGAAGACAAAGCCGTAGTCCTGCTCGATCGGCGTGCTTGGCGCGGCGATGTAGCCTTCGACCGGATCGGCGGGACGCAGTCGCGATCGGATTTCGCAACGTTCGAACCAGGCGCGCCCGCCGCCGAAGATGAAGTCATAGCTGCCAGTGATCAGGCAGTTTTCGAACAGGGTCGCGCCCGCGTCGGGGAACAAGGTGTCCTGATAGCTGAGAATATCGCAGTTGCGGACGACTGCGCGATCCGACCCCTTGTCCATCATCAAAGCCACGGCCTGGGGCCCTGCGCCATTGTGAGAGTGCAGGCCGTTCGGCTTGGTCATTTCCGCCAGACCGTCGAAGGCATTGTTGATCGTCAGGTTCTCGGCGTGAAAATCGGGCGCGCGGACGAACAGGGTCGGGGTGCGGAATGTGCCCCACATCCGCCCATCCGGCGCCGCCAATCCCGATGCCGCCAGGTGATTGATCACCGAGCCTGACCGATCCTCGCCGATCAGATGAACGAAGGGCTTATCCACCACGACTTGCTCGGTCCAGATGCCGCGCGTGATCAAGATGCGAAAAGGCTTCGATCCGTCTGCCGGTGCGGCGGCGATGGCGGCGGAAAGGGTGGGATAGGCCGGCGCGCCGACCCGACGACCGGCATCCTCAGTCCCAACCACGGCGTCGTATCCAGCCGTCGCAGCCCAGGATCGACCGGACGCCATGATCGGTAGGGCGACGGCGGTGGCGAGCGCCTGACGGCGCGAAAGGGACAAACGCATGCTGGTTCCGAATGGAAAAAGAGGGCGCTGACCGGCGAGCCGTTCAGCGCCCAGTCTCCCGGGGGAGGTGGGAGTGTCTTAGAAGGTGTAGCGGACGCCGAAGTTGTACTGCCTTCCAGTGTGCGAATAGACGTAGATGCTATCCCGGCGACTGTCCGTGTACTGCTCATTGAAGGCGTCGGTCAGGTTCAAGCCTTCGAACGTCACCTTGATGCGGTCCGTCAAGGCATAGGAGGCCGACGCGTCCACCGTCACGATGTCACGCACGCCATCGATGTCATTGGTGCTGGTACCGCTGGGGACCGCGGTCAGATAGCGATCGCGATAGGCGGCCGAGACGCGGGCGCTGAACAGATCGTCTTCGTAATAGAGGGTGGCGTTGTAGGCGGTCTTCGAAAGGCCGAGCAGATCATTTTCGACGAAGCCCGTCGGCGATCGCGAGGAAATATAGCTGATCTTGGAGTCCACCAGCGTGACGTTGAAGATGGTGCCGAGATTGTCGAACGGCCCGGGCAGGAAGGTGAAGGGCTGTTGGTAGCTGATCTCGATTCCCTTCAGCGGACCGCCTTCGGTGTTCACCGGCTGGCTGAACAGGAAGACGTCGCTGGGCGAAACACCCAGGCCGTTCAGCAACTCCAGCGGCAAGCCGGACTGATTGAAAGGCTGGGAGGTTCGAGAGGTTTGAATGTAGCTTTCGATGTCCTTGTAGAACAGGCCGACTGACAGCAGGGCGTCAGGCGCGAAATACCATTCCGCCGACAAATCGTAGGTCGTGGCGCGGATGGGATCCAAATACGGATTGCCCGAGCTGACGCTGAACACGCCGACCGTGCTGAGGCTGCCGCCCGGCGTCACACTGCCGAGGTTTGGACGGGTCATGACCTTGGCGGCGCCGAACCGCACCAGAAAGTCCGGCGTGACTTCGGCCGTCAGATTCAGTGCCGGCAAAACGTCGTCATAGTCGCGATCGACTGTCGTCTGCTGCGCGGCGCCGGCCACCAGTTGATAGCCGGTCGAGCTCTGCTTCGTCTTGACGTAGCGCACACCGATATCGCCGCGGACTGGCACGCCGCCGAGCTCGGTGTCGAAGTCGAGCTGCAGGTAGGCCGCCGAGTCCTTCTCGGTCACATTGCGAATGTTGCCGCGCGCATTGGCATTGGAGGCGCCGCTGAGTTCGAACAGTCCCGTGCCGCTGTAAATGTTAAACAGGTCGGCAAAGGCGTTGAGGTTCGGCGCGATCCAGTTGGTGACGGTGCCGTTCGGTGCGCCAAGATTGCGACCAAACCCGCTGACCAACTCGGTCAGGCTGGCCAGGGTCACGCCTGCAGGCAGTTGCGGCACCACGCCTTCGTTGACCCGCGCCAGCGCCCAGGAGTCGAACTCGTATTCCTTGTAGTTAACCCCGGCCTTTAGCGTCAGCGACGGCGTCAGATCGTAGCCGCCGTCGAGTTGCGCGGTCTTGATCGTGTTGGTGACGCCCTGCGGCCGTAGTCGGATTTCCGAGCGCGGGGCCCCGAAGTTGTAGGCCAGCGGATCGGTCACGTCATAACCGAACCGGATCAATGGCGCGTTGCGGTTTTCGCGATAGTCGTATGAATAGTTGTCCGAATTTTCGCGGTTCAAAATGACCGTCGTCTGGATCGGATTGTCAAAATCAGACTTGGAATAGCCCACCAAGCCCTTGATCCTAACCCGGTCGCTGAACGCGTGCTCCAGGCTCAGTGTCCCTTGCGTGTATTTGGTGTCGAGCTCGTCGTAGCGAGTTTCAGTCTCCACATCGACGTCATCGAACAGGCCGTAGACCATGTCGCCTTTGGCATCGATGACGCCGTCGCGCACGATGATTTCTGGTCGGCCGCCCTGCGACGCGTTGCGCGCGAAGGACAGGGCTTCCAGCCAGTTTTCCTGACGGGTGGCTTTGAAGTCGGAGTAGAGCAGATCAAGATTGATCAGCGTCTGTTCCTGCGGCCGGAACTGCACCGATCCCGTCAGGCCTAAGCGCTCCTGATCGTGCGTCAGGCGTCCGTAGCGCGGAAAACGAGGCGTATAGACATCGGCCCGCCTCGCATCGGCAAAGGGTGATGCGGGGTTATAGCCCCCAGCCTCGGTCCCGTTGAGCCAGCCGCCGGAACCATGTCCTTCCTCCAGAAGCCGACGTTTGGTGTAGGCCATCGAGACGAGGGCTCCGAGACGCCCATCCATCCAGGTATTGCTGGCGAGGGCCGCAAATCGCGGGTCCCATTCCCGGGACAGATCATTGTAGCCGTATTGGCCCGACACAACGAGGTTGGCGCCGGCGTAGTCGAACGGACGACCGGTCTGCAGATCGACCGTAGCCCCCAACGACCCCTCTTCCGTCTCGGCCGAGGCGGTCTTGCGGACCGTGATGCTGTTGAAAAGCTCGGACGCGAAGACATTGAAGTCGAAGGCTCGGTTGCGGTTGGCGCCGCCTGAGCTGTCCGTGCCCGACGCGGTGCTCTGTCCCTCGACGCCGTTGATGCGCACGCGCGTGAATTGCGGCCCCAGCCCTCGCACCGTGATCTGACGGCCTTCGCCAGCGTCGCGTGCGATGGAGACGCCAGGCACCCGTTGAATGGACTCCGCAAGGTTGGCGTCCGGAAAATCGGCCATATCCTCGGCCTTGATCACATCGACGACGCCATTAGCTCGTCGCTTGGCCGTCAGCGCGCTGCCCAGCGACGCACGGAAACCGGTTACCACGATAGTTTCAACTTCGTCCGCCTGGTCTTCGACCTCGCTCCCCTGGGCGACGGTTTGGGGCGCGACGCTCGCGCCGGCGAGCACTGCCGTCCGGCCGTTGTTGGACGCCACCACCAGGTTGCTGCCCTGCAGGAGCCGGCCCAGCCCCTGATCAACCGAATAGACGCCTTGCACAGCGGCGGTCCGTTGCCCTGCGACCGCTTCGGTCGACGCCAGGATTTGAAGATCCGCTTGGCGTGCGAAGGCCGGCACGCCGGTCGAGGCAGGCTGCGCCGGGACATTGAACTGTATGGCCTGAGCCTGAACGGCGCCGGCACCGGCCAGCGCCATCGTGCTGACAGCGATCATCAGCGACGCCTTCGCGCCTTGGTTTCGCGACATGGCCATGCGTCGGCCCTCCCTTTTTCTGTTTCCTGGTTCCCGGACCCTTCTTCGAGGGTTCCGAGAGTCTCGATGTTCGACGATCGACTTTCCGTCGCCGGACAGAAAAGATTTATCCGGCGCCACCCAGCATGATGACATCTGCGCCCACCTTCACGCTCGCGTCATGGGCGACGCCCACCGCCTGGGCGAAGCTTTCCGGTTCATTGGTGCGGAACCATCCGACCACGGTACGGCCTTCCAGATCCGGATCGACGATCACGATCTTGCGGTTGTTGTAGCGGTTGAACTCAGCTGCCGCCGCGCCGATCGTGTCGCCATCCAGAACAATCTGCCCTTCTCGCCAAGACAGCGCTCGGTCCATTTCCAGCGGACGCTTCACCGGGCTGGACGCGCCGGCCTGGTCGCTGACGAACACCTGTTCACCGGCGGCGACGCGGCGGCGCATTTTTCCAGCGCCCTTGTCGCTCCAGACCTCCACGACGCCTTCCGTCACGCGAACTTCGGCCCCGCCGGACTTGCGGCGAACTGAGAAGGCAGTGCCGACCGCTTGGACGCGGACATCGCCCGCCGCCACGACGAAAGGCCGCGCTCGATCTTTTGCGACCTGAAACCACGCCTCTCCCTGATCAAGGATCACGGCGCGTTCGGCCTTCTGAAAGCGGATGTCCAATGTCGTGTCGGTGTTTATCGCCGCCATCGACCCGTCGGCCAAGGGCACGCGGCGAATCTCGCCCACCAAGGTCCGGTAGCGCTGACGCGACAAGATCGGCGTCAGAACGACCCCGGCCGCGACAGCCGCCGCCAATCCCATCCCCCCGAGAAGCACGCGACGGTCGGGCTTCGCCGGCGCCCGATGCGTTTGGGTCTGAGGCATGGGCTCGACCATCAAGGCCATGACCGCCCGCGCCCGCCACAAAGCGCCCTCACGACGGCTGTCGCCAGCCAGCCAGTCGTCCAAGGCCGCCTGGTCGGACGCGCTAATCACGTTTGCGTCCAGTCGAGCGGCCCAATTGGCCGCCGCCGCGTCGATCTCTGTGGAAGCTTCACGGCTCATGCACGCCGCTCCCCGGTCGATGATGGGGCGACATTAGCGTCAGCCTTTGCCAAGCCTGCCAGGACGGCTTTCAACCCGCGCGCAGCTTCGTTCTCGACCACGTTCTCCGACACGCCCAACTGGCGCGCGATCTCCTTTTGAGACAGCCCCAGCACGCGGCGCATCTCGAAGATGCGTCGGCTGCGTTCGGGCAATGTGGCGACGATCTTCATTACGCGTTCGAGTTCCTTGCGTCCCCCGGCGATACGCTCTGGCGACGGTTCGTCCCATTCGATGCGCAGGGCGTCGATTTCCGTCACGGCGTCGATCCGGACAATGCGGGCGCGGCGCATCTGCTCAAGCACGACAGACCGCGCGGTCTGGAAGAAATAAGCGCGAGGACTCTCGATCTGCTCGACCGCCTTCAGGTTGGCCAATCGGCAATACGATTCCTGAATGACATCATCGACATCGTTGGAGGTCACAAGCGATCGCCGAAGCCAAGCGCGAACATCCTGCTCGTGGGGCAAGATTTCATGCCCCAACCAGCGAACGCGCTCTCGTTCCGATTTTCCACCGCCTTGAGCCAATTTCAGTTCCCCCATGGGTCACGATGCGCGGCGGCGGCGTTTCCGTCAAAACGCGGCATTCGGGAGATGGTGAACGTAAAGAGATGGCTATGCGCAGTGCCTGGCGTTGTGAGGATGACGCTGACAGCCTTGAGTGATTTCAAGGCGAGACCAAAGCCACTAACGGCATGCTGGTGCGGCGTGCGGTACTGCCTCCTCCCCCCGCTGCACTCCCGACCCAGAGATCCGCCCCACAATAACCCTCAGGATCAGGGTGTGCGCCGCGAGTGCCGATATGCCCCGTGCGGTGTGGCTGGACAGGCGAATACTCAGCCAGATTTGGCTGAAGCGATAGTGCAATGTACTGTCGAAGAGCGGACATTGCCAACTGCCGCCATGAGCCATCAGCCGACTAAACCTTTGCAGCTTCTGCGCCGGGAGGCTCAGGCCGCATAGGTGGCGCCGCCCGCCTGATATCTCGGCGGGCGGGCAACGTGCATCTTGCACCGGGCAACCTGACAGCACCATTCAGCCCGTGCAGGTTAATCCAACAACGTTTATGTCCGGGCTGATCGAAATAGGGTCATAACAACCGCAGCAGCAGCGAAACACGCTGCTGCTGCGACGTAGAGGCCCCGGATATCAAAACCTACACGTTCCAGAATAAGGGCAGCGATTGGGGCCATCGCCTGCGGTAAGGCCACTGCCAGGTTGTTGAGGCCCATATCCCGACCACGATTGTCTTGGGTGGGAAGGGCGTCCGCCATCAATCCCATTTCCACGGATCCATAGGCCCCCTGCCCCACTCCATAGAGCGCGAAGGCGAGGATCACGACTGTCCATGACGGCGTGATCGCCAAGGCGAGGGCCCCGAAGCTAAGGGCCACTGCTCCTATGACAGCAATGGGTTGACGCCGCGTGATGCGCGCCCCGAACAGCGCCATTGTGATAGCAATGATTACGACGCTCGCAAACGCTACGCCCGTCAGCACAGCATGTGACCGTTCCGGACTACGCCCTGGCCATCCAACGGCATCGGTGACGAAATACAGCAGGTAAGTGCTGACGAGAGCATAACCGGTCGCAATCAGGAGGCGAGCAGTCCAGACCGTCGCGAAACTGCGGGATTCGAACGGGGCTAGCAGATGTCCGGTCCTGCCAGAGTAGGCTGACGGCGCACTGCCTTGTCGTTCCGAAGACGGCTCGTCGAAAACGATGAGGAAGAAAGCGGCCGCACCGATAAGAATACCCGCCAAAAGCGCTAATCTGCCGGGTTCGTGCTGCGGACCGAGCGCCATCAGACTGGAGCCCAGAGCGACAGCGAGCGGATACGACAGTCCCAGCATCGCCGAGACTGTACTTCTCAGCAAAATCGGTACGCGATCCGCAAACACAGCTGAGAGCGGAGCCATGAGCACGTTGAACGCAAGTTGAAATCCGACCAAGGCCCATACGAATTCGTCCGGCGTCGACGACCGCCATATGCCAACGTAGCTTAAAACCGTCAGCACCGCTCCGAGCGCAATCCAAGGTCGGCGACGCCCGAACCGCGAACGCGTCCGGTCGCTGATCGCGCCCATGGCGATATTCGCCACGGCGGCCGTGATCGCGCCCCAGACCATGGCCCGGCTAAGGATTTCCGTTTTACCTCGGGCGTCAAGAGCGGCGGCGTGGAGCGGAGCGACGATTTGGAACAGGGGCGCTAGACCGATGAAGGCGGCAAGGAACAGCACCAAATACGCCGCCAACACCAGAGACGTGCGACGGGTTTGAGAACGGTTGGAAACTTCACCCTCCTCCATCGAGCGGCGCCGCCTCTATGGCACGTGGCCCGACGCGCTTGCTAGCGCGATCATCGCGTCATCCGGTGTGAGTAGCTGCAACAAAATGCGATCAGCAAATCACTTGTGACAACGCTGTCAGATGCTAGGGTTTTTGCGAGGATCGTGCGGCACGTCGGCGTATGGGCGTCGCTCATGAAAGTACACAGGCCTTGAGGGAGGTTGGGGTGAGAAAGAGATCGAGCGCGAGCGTCGCGGCCGTGGCCCTAGCGGCCGCCTTCGGTGCGGCACAGGCGGAGACGGAGACCAGCGCCGTCCGGATGAGCCAGATCGGGTTCGAAACCCAAGGGCCGAAGACGGCAACGGTCGAGGATCGGGCCACCCGCCCCCTGCCTTGGCGCGTGGTGGACCCGGCGGGCGCTAACGTGGCCCAAGGCACGTCCAAGGTCTTCGGCCAAGACGCCGCCTCGGGCCAAGCCGTGCATACGGTTGACTTCCAATCTCTGCAGACCGTTGGCGAAGGCTATCGGCTGATCGTGGGATCGCACGAGAGCCGCCCCTTTTCGATTCAGCAGCATCCGCACGCGCGACTGAAGTACGACGCCCTGGCCTATTTTTATCAGAATCGAGCGGGTGTGCCGATCCTGGCGGATCATGTCGCGCGGCCGGATCTGGCGCGTGCGGCCGGGCACCAGCACGAGGTCGCGGCCTGCTTCTCGGGCGCGGACACGGCCGGCGTGGTCTGGCCCGGATGCGACTATACGTTGGACGTCACCGGCGGCTGGTATGACGCCGGCGACCACGGAAAATACGTCGTCAACGGCGGCATCTCGGTCTGGATGTTGTTGAACGCCTATGAACGCGCCATGACCAAGAGCGGCCCCGGCGCAAGCGCCTTTGCGGACGGCAAGGTCGACATTCCCGAGGCCGGAAACGGCGTCAACGATCTGCTGGACGAGGCGCGTTACGAGATCGAGTTCCTGCTGAAGATGCAGATTGCCGACGGCGTGAAGCTGAAGGTCCCGGTCGGCGCCCAGGTGCCGGGTCAGCCGCTAACCCTGACCGAGATCGACGCCGGCGGCATGGTCCATCACAAGGTGCATGATGCGCAGTGGACGGGCCTGCCTATGGCCCCGGCGGACGATCCACAGCCGCGCCTTCTGTATTCGCCCAGCACGGCCGCGACGCTCAATCTCGCTGCAGTCGGCGCCCAATGCGCGCGGATCTGGCGTGACATCGATCCGGCCTTCGCGCGCCGATGTCTGACGGCGTCGCAACGGGCCTTCCGCGCGGCGCTGCGCAATCGCGACGTTCGGGCCGGAGAGAATTTCGCCGGCGGCGGCGCCTATGGCGACAACGACTTCTCGGACGAATTCTATTGGGCCACGGCCGAGCTTTTGGCCACCACGCGCAATCCGGCCTATCTGACCGCGCTGAAGACCTCGCCCTATTATCTGGGCGGACCGCTGTCGGGCAAAAGCGCGACTGGCGATCCGGGCTTTTCTTGGACGGCGTCGCTGGGATCGCTGACGCTGGCGACTGTGCCGGACGTTCTGCCGCCAGAGGATCTGGTCACCGTGCGCGCCAACATCGTGGCGGCGGCACGCGCCTATGTCGACGCCGGCTATGGTCAGGGCTACGGCCTGCCGGTCGCGGGCGAGAAATACGAATGGGGTTCGAACGGCGCCTTGATGAGCCGGGCTGTGATCCTAGGCTCTGCGTTCGACTACACCGGCGACTGGAATTTCCGCAACGCGGTGATCTGGTCACTGGACTATGTTCTCGGCCGCAATCCGATGGATCGGTCCTATGTGACCGGCTATGGTGATCGTCCGGTCCAGAACCCGCACCATCGCTTTTGGGCGCATCAGGCCGACCCTGCCTATCCCCTGCCCCCGGCGGGCGCCCTGTCGGGCGGGCCAAACAATCAGGCCATGATCGACGACGTGGCAAAGACCCTGGTCGGCAAATGTGCGGCCCAGACCTGCTGGGCCGACGACATCAACGCCTATGCCCTGAACGAAGTGGCGATCAACTGGAACGCGCCCCTGGTCTGGGTCGCCGCCTTCATCGACGACCATTGAGGTCGTCGCGAGCCCGAAACTTCCGCCGTTCTTCGGACGGCGGAAGCTAGCGTTTGAAACGCCTAGGCCATCTCTTCCAGTTCGCGACCGCGCGTCTCCTTCACCCAGGCTTGGACCAGGAAGAAGGAGATCAGGGCGCTGACCGCGTAGAAGCCATAGGTGAAGACCAGCCCCAGGGTGGCGGCCATCCACGGGAAGCTGACCGAGATGGCGAAGTTGGCGATCCACTGTGCAAAGCCGGCGACGGCCAGGGCCGAACCGCGCATCTGGTTGGGGAACATCTCGCCCAGCATAACCCACATGACCGGGCCCCAGCTGAAGTTGAAGAAAACCACATAGGCATTGGCCGCGATCAGGGCGATCAGGCCGGTCTGGTCGTTCAGGTGCAGCGATCCGTCGATCAGGGCGGCCTTGGAGAAGCACCAGGCGACGACAGCCAGGGTCACGAACATGCCGGCCGAACCGATCAGCAGCAGAGGCTTTCTGCCGATCTTGTCGATGACGGCGATGGCGGCCAGGCAGGCGGCGATCGACAAGACGCCGGACAGGATGTTGATCTGAAGGGCGTCGTTCTCGGAGAAGCCGACCGACTGCCACAGCACCGCGCCGTAGTAGAAGACGATGTTGATGCCGACCAGCTGCTGGAACACGGCTAGAATCAGCCCGGCCCAAACGATGGGGCGCACCTTCTTCGTCGCCGGGTCCAGCAGATCGGCGAACTTGGGCTTGTGGTCGGCCGCCAGCGAGGCGCGGATTTCCTGAACCTTGCGCGCGCCGGCGGCGGCGCCAAACAGTTTGGACAGCACGGCCTCGGCCTGAACGTCCTTCTTCTTGGCGACCAGAAAGCGCGGGCTTTCCGGGATGACCAGGAGGGCGATCAGATAGACGGCGGCGGGGATGACCTGCAGCCAGAACATCCAGCGCCAGGCGGGGAAGCCCAGCCAGAACTCGGCGGTCGATCCGCCCGCCGTCGCCGCCAGCACATAGTTGGCCACGAAGGCGCCGGTCAGGCCGGTGATGATCATGATCTGCTGCACCGACGACAGTCGGCCGCGGATCGAGGCCGGGGTCACTTCGGAGATATAGGCCGGCGACAGGACCGAGGCCGCGCCCACGCCCAGGCCGCCTATGAACCGGGCAATGATGAGGTGTGCCGAGCTGTCGGCCGCGCCCGCCCAGAAGGCGGAGATTATGAACAGGCCGGCGGCGATCTGCATCACCGTGCGACGGCCGATGGCGTCGGCCAAACGTCCCGCGATGAAGGCGCCGACGGCGCAGCCCAAGAGAATGGCGCCGACGTTGAAACCGGTGCCCAGGGCCGACAGGTTGAAGGCCGCCTCCAGCCCGTCCTGGGTGCCGTTGATGACGCCGGAATCATAGCCGAACATGAAGCCGCCGATGGTGGCGACCGCCACGATCAGAGCGATAAAGGCCATGTTGACGCGGTCGTCGCCCGCGATGTCGGGGCCTGAGCCCCCCGTCGGTCCTGCCATCTCGATATTCCCTCCGAAAGCCCGCAAAATGGTTCGGGCGTTATTCCTAAGCCTGCTGGCGTTCGGTGATACCCGGCAATTCGGGATCGGGCTCGTTCAACCCGCCCAGCTCGCCCCGCGCCCTCGCCTTCCGGCCGTAAACCCACTCGAACAGGGGCGAGGCCATCAGGGTGGTGATGATGGCCATCAGCACCAGGATGGAAAACACGGCCGGGCCGATGATCCCGCGCTGCAGGCCGATATTGATGATGATCAGCTCCATCAGGCCGCGCGCGTTCATAAGGGCGCCGATGCCCATGGCCGTGGCGTTGTCCTGCCCCGTCAGGCGCGCGGCGGCCCAGCAGGCGCCGCCCTTGGCCAGGATGGAGCCCAGCAGGATGACCACGGTCACGGCCAGCAGCCCCAGGCTGTTGACCATGGTCAGCCGGGTGTTCAGCCCCGAGAAGGTGAAAAACATCGGCAGCAGCACCAGCACGGCGAACGGCTCCAGCTGACGCTTCACCTCGTCGCTCAAGAGACCGCGCGGCATGGCGACACCCAGGATGAAGCCGCCGAAGACGGCATGGATGCCGACTGCGTCCATGGCCCAGGCGCTGAGCATGAACAGGATCAGCACGATCCCCAGCACGGTCGGGCTGAGGCGCCCTTCCCGCTCGACGATCCGGCCCAGCGGCGCCAGCAGCTTCGGTCCCAGCGTCAGCATGAACAGGGCGAAGGCGCCGCCCCCCGCGATGGCTGTCACCGCCACCATCGGCCCAGCGCCGAAGCTGGCCAAAACGATGGCCAGGACGCACCAGGCGCCGGCGTCGTCGATGGCGCCGGCCGCCAGCGAAAGCGACCCTAGCCGCGTGCCGCTGAGCCCCCTTTCATGAATGATGCGCGCCAGCATGGGAAAGGCCGTGATCGAGATGGCCGCGCCCATGAACAGCATGGCCTGCCAGGTCTGGATGCCTCGCCCGAACAAACCCTCAGCGACCAGCCAGGGCGCAATGGCTACGGCGACCAGGAAGGGCGCCGCCATGCCCGCTAGCGACACGGCGGCCGCGCTTTTCGCATTGGCCCTGAAGTGATCGCGACGGAAGCCCAGCCCGACCAGGAACATGTAGAGGCCGACGCCCAACTGGGCGCCGACGAACAGGATCGACCGCGACTCCTTGGGGAACAGGGCTGCCTGAAGATCGGGTGCCAGCAGGCCGAACAGCGACGGGCCAAGGATCACCCCGGCGATCATCTCGCCCACCACCTGCGGCTGGCCGAGGTAGCGTTTGGCCAGCCAGCCCACGATGCGGCAGGCGGCGATGATGATCGCCATCTGCAGGAAGAAGGCCACGCTCAGTTCAGCATTGGTCATGCGGCCGGTTCCCCCCTTGGCGAGCGCGAGCCTACTGCGTCGGACAGACGGCGTCGCCCTCGTTTGAGGCCAGACGGATATCCTCGACGGTGACCGCGAAGTCGGCAGCGGTGCGCAGGCCCCAGGGTTGGTCGACGGCGGCGATGTCGGCGCCGCGATCACGCAGGCACGACAGCCGGACCTTCAGCGTGCGCCATTCGCCGACAGGCGCTGTGGCGATCAGGCCGGAGATATCGACCGAACCGGCGCCGAGCGTCAGGAAGACGGGCCCCTTGGGCCGGGCGTCCACGCGGTAGCGGAAGGCAATGGCCATTTCGCCGTTCGATTGACGCGTCAGATCGACCGGCTGCGCCACGATCATCGCCTGACCGCCGCCCTGCGAGAAGGTCAGGGCGCGGGCCGATTCTTGGCCTGCGCCGTCGGTGGCGCGCGCGGACACGCCGCCGCGCGGACTAGCGCCGCTCTTTTCAGCGCCGAGGCGGAAGTCTCCTCCCGCATCGCGCAGCATCAGCGACCAGGGCGCGACGAAGCGGCCGTCGACGAAATAGCGATCCAGGCTGCCGCCCGCGTTGGCGACGCCGCTGTCTTCAGACAGCAGGCCGACGCGGGCGTTGCGCGCATAGGTCAGGCCGTAGCCATAGGCGAACTGTGGGTCATAGCCGGGCTGGCCGACGTTCAGGGGTTCGCCCTTGGCGGTCTTGGGCCAGCTGAAGGACAGGGTTCCGGTGAAGTCGTTGCGCGGCTTGCCCGCCGCATCGCCGACCAGCACGTCGGCGACGCCCGCTCCCTCCGTGCCCGGCAGCCAGGCGGCGACGAAGGCGTCGGACGCATTGATCTCAGGATTGGTCCACATCGGCCGGCCGGACAGGAAGACCGACACCGTCGGAATGCCCGCCGCCTTCAGCCGCTTCAACGTCTCCAACGGGCCGGTGGGCACGAAGTCCAGCGTGTCCACGTCGCCCTGGAACTCGGCATAGGGCGTTTCGCCGAAAACGACGATGGCCACGTCGGGCTTCTGGGTAAAGTATCCGTCGGCGCTGAGCGTCGCCTGGCCGCCGCCGGCGGCGACCGCCTCCTTGATGCCGCCCCAGATCGACTGGCCGTTGGGGAAGTCGGCGTTCGAGTTGCCCGTGCCCTGCCATGTCAGGGTCCAGCCGCCCGAGGCCTGGCCGATGTCGTCAGCGTGACCGGCGACCAGCACCCGCGCGCCCGAGCGGATCGGCAGGACCGAGCCCTCGTTCTTCAGCAGCACCAGCGACTTGCGCACCGCCTCGCGCGCCAGGGCGCGGTGAGCGGGCGAGCCCAGTTCGTTCAGATGCCCCTCGACCGGGCGGCTGTCGTTGAACAGGCCGGTCTTGACCTTGACGCGCAGGATGCGGCGCACCGCCTCGTCCAGGCGCGCCATCGGGATTTCGCCCGACTTCGCCTGGGACAGGGTGTTTTCATACAGCGGCTTCCAGCTGTCGGGCGCCATGAACATGTCGATGCCGGCGTTGAAGGCCAGGGCGCAGCTTTCGTTCGAACAGCCCGGCAGTTGGCCATGGGCGTTCCAATCCGACACCACGAAGCCGTCGAAGCCCAGCGGGCCGCGCAGCACGTCGGTCAGAATGGTCTCGTTGCCCGAGTGTTTGACGCCGTTCCAGCTGGAGAAGCTGGCCATGATCGACAGCACGCCGGCGTCGATGGCCTGGGGATAGCCGGACAGATGGGTGCGGATCATCTCCTGTTCGGACCCGGCGAAGTCGCCTTGGTCCTTGCCGCCCGTGGTGCCGCCGTCGGCAAGGAAGTGTTTGGCCGAGCCGGCGATATGGCCGGCCGCCAGCGGATGATCGGCCGAGAGCGAACCTTGAAGGCCCAGGGTCATGGGGCCGGCGTAGCTTTTGGCGACCTCGGGGTTCTCGGCATAGCCTTCATACGTCCGGCCCCAGCGGTCGTCCTGGGGCACGGCCAGAGTCGGGCCGAAGGTCCAGTCGGCGCCGGTCACGGCGACTTCCAGCGCCGTCGCTTCGCCGATGCGGCGGATCAGATCGGGATCTCGAGCGGCGCCCAGGCCGATGTTGTGCGGAAAGATGGTGGCGCCGACGATGTTGTTGTGACCGTGCACGGCGTCGATGCCGTAAATCAGCGGGATCCTGGCGCCCGGCCGGTGGGCCGCCGCCGCACGGAAGGCCTGGGCCAGTTCCACCCACTTGTCGGCCGAGGCGCGCTCGTCGCCGCCCGGCGAGGAGTTGCCGCCCGCCAGGATCGACCCCAGCGGATAGGTCAGCAGGTCTTCAGGCTTGATCGAGCCGATGTCGGCCTGGATCGTCTGACCGACCTTCTCCTCCAGCGTCATCCGGCTCATCAGTTCGGTGACGAAGGCTTCCGTCGCCCGATCCGTCATCGCCGCCGGAGACGCCGCATGGGGCCAAAGCGCCGGATGCGCGCGGGCCGCGTCGGTTACGATGGAGGCCTGAGACGTCACGGCCTGAACGGGAACGGCCCGAGCCATGCCGGGGTCGATGGCGCAGGCGCTCGACATGAGGGTGATCACCAGGGCGGTGGCGGCCATGCGCATGGAGGGAGACCTGATCGTTGCGGCCGCCACGCCGCCCAAGCCAACCCCGGAGACGCGCCTTCAGGCCGATATGGATGTCCGAAACAGCCCCGGACAAAACCCACTGTGCCAAACGTCTGACAGCGCTGTCAACAACTGCCTGAGTTCGCCCTTTAATGCTCGATGCGAGCCGTGGACTGGCGCGCGATCAGATCATGCGGAACGATGACACGCGCGGCGGCGTCGCCGTCCAAGAGACGACGCAGAGGCGGAATAAGGCGTTGCGCGGCGGCGGCGGCCATCTCCGCTACCGGCTGACGGATGGTGCTTAAATCCGGCGTGCTGAAACCCGCGCCGGGCGAATCGTCGAAACCCGCCACCGACAGGTCGCCGGGCACCGACAGTCCCAGCCTCGCCGCACATTGCAGGACGCCAAGGGCCGTATCGTCGTTACTGGCGAAGACCGCCGTGATGTCGGGCGAGGTCTCGTGCAGTTTCTCCATCGCCAGCGAACCGGAGCTGAAGGTGAAGTCGCCCTCCACCACCCAAGCCGGCACCACATCCAGGCCAGCCTCGGCCATGGCGTCACTGTAGCCAGCCAGTCGACGCCGGCTGGCGCCATAGGCGACTGGTCCGGTGACGAAGGCGATCCGCGTGTGCCCCAGGTCGATAAGATGACGTGTCATCTCCAACGCGGCGCGCCGTTCGTCCATCTCGATGCAGAAGCCCCGATCGAACGCCGCTTCCGGTCCGATGCGGGCATAGGGCGTACCGGCCGCGTCGAGGGCATCCATCACCACCGTATTGTCCGAGTTCGGCGGGGTCAGAATGACGCCCTCGGGCCGGATGGAGTTCAAGAGCGCCATCAGATCGCGTTCGAGATCAGGCGAGTTATGGTCCACCAGCTCGATCATCAGATGATAGTCGACCTGGCGCGCCTCCATCAGGGCGCCGAACTCCAGACGCCCCAGATAGTCGCTGCCGCGCCCGCTCTTCCAGTGTTCGATTGTCAGATCCGCGTCCACCAGGACCGCGATCAGGGGCGACGACGCTCCCGCCAGACTGCGCGCCGACAGACTGCGCCGATAACCCAGAGACGCAGCCGCCTCCTCCACCTTGGTTCTCAGCGTGGGGCTGACGTTCGGCTCGTTGTTGAGCACACGCGACACAGACTTGATAGACACGCCCGCCTTCGCGGCCACGTCATAGATCGTCACCGTCGCCAAATTCCGTCCCCCTGAACGTCGCTCTGACCGCTTCTAACATCCCCGTTCGAAAAGGCGATGCCGACACAGCTTATGGTCAGGCTTGTCCATCGCTGTCATGCCAAAAAATGGTCTGCTAGACAGTTGGCATGATGACCCAAAACGATGCCGGTCCCATCCGAAAAATCGTCATACTGGGCGGGGGAACCGCCGGCTGGATGACGGCCGCCGCCCTGTCTCATCGTCTGGCGGGCAGCGCCGTTTCGATCGAACTGGTCGAGTCCGACGAGATCGGCATCGTCGGCGTGGGCGAGGCCACCCTGCCCCACATCCGCGCCTTCAACACGGCCATGGGCATCGATGAACAGACGTTGATCGACCAGACGCAGGCGACCTTCAAACTGGGTATCCAGTTCGTGGACTGGGGGCGGCCCGGCGACAGCTACATCCATCCCTTCGGCGCCTATGGCGAGCCGATCGAGGGAATCGATTTCCACCATGTCTGGGCCGCACGTCGCGCCATGGGCGACGCCGCCGACATCAGCGATTACAGCTATCCTGTCAGGGCGGCCGAGGCGAACCGCTTCCAGCGGCCGGTTTCCGACCCCGGCTCCATGCTGTCCACCTTCAGCTACGCCTTTCAGTTCGACGCCAGCCTCTACGCCGCCTTCCTGCGCCAAGTGTCGTGCGGGCGCGGCGTGGTCCGCACCGAAGGGAAGGTCGTCGATCATGTTCTGGATGGCGAGACGGGCGATGTCGAAGCCATCGTCCTGTCGGACGGGCGCCGCATCGCGGGCGACCTCTTCATCGACTGCTCGGGCTTTCGCGGACGGCTGATCAATCGGGCGCTGGAGACGACGTTCGAGGACTGGAGCCATTGGCTGCCCTGCGACAGCGCCTTCGCCGTGCCGTGCCAGACGACGGCGCCGGTCGGCCCCTATACCCGCGCGACGGCCCGTGCGGCGGGGTGGCAATGGCGCATTCCGCTGCAACATCGCACCGGAAACGGCCACGTCTTCTCATCGGCCCATATTTCGGACGAGGACGCCGTGACGATCCTGATGTCCAATCTGGAAGGCCCGGCGCTGGCCGAGCCGCGCCGGCTGAGCTTCAGGACCGGGCGACGACACAAGCTCTGGAGCCGAAACGTCGTCGCCATCGGTCTGTCCGGCGGCTTCCTGGAGCCGCTGGAATCCACCAGCATCTATCTGATTCAGTTGGGGATCACGACCTTTCTGGATCTGTTCCCCGACAGGGTCGGGATGGCGGCGGACGCCGAGGAATACAATCGGATCATGGCGCTAGAGTTCGACCGGATTCGTGACTTCCTCGTGCTGCACTATGTCGCCAACCAACGTGACGAGCCGTTCTGGCGCGAGATGCGAACCATGGCCTGGCCCGACAGCCTTTCGGCCAAGGTCGAGGCCTTTAAGTCGCGCGGCCTGCTGCCCGACTACGATATCGGCGTCTTCCTGCCGCCCAGCTGGCTCGCCGTGCTGGTGGGGCAGAACATCGTCCCGAACGGCTGGGATCCGCGCGTTGATCGGCTGGAACCGCACGTCCTGTCCGCCAAGCTGGCGGCCCTGCGCGACGACGTCCGATCGACCGTTGATCGGACGCCCGATCACATGACCTTCATCCGCCAAGCGGCCCAGCGCGCAGGGGGCATCCGATGAGCGGGTCAGACAAGGTTTGGGTCATTCGAGGCGGCGGACTGGCGGCCTGGGCGGCGGCCGCGCTGCTGGCCCGCCACCTGCCATCTGGTCATTCGGTCCTGATCGAAGCCACCACTCCTCCCGCGCTCGGCGAAGAGCCCGAGGTCGTGATCGCCGAACCCGACGGCGTGCTCGTCCAGTTGTCGAACGGCGCCGACCTGTTGGCGCACGGCCACGGCGGCTTCTTCCTGGGCTCGCTGCTGCGAAACTGGTGCGACGGGCGAGACATCGCCGTCGTCGAGCAGGAGCCGCTGCCTGGGATCGATGGGGTCGCGCTGACGGACGTGGTGTTGCGCGCCGCCCGTCAGTCGCCCGCCGCCCCCGACTACGCCGCGCTTCTGGCGCCATTGCAGTTCCAGGCGCGCGTGATGGCGGCCGGTCGTTACGCCCATCCCAGCCCGGATCGGCAGTCGCCGCGGTCTCTTCTTCGCCCCCGACTGATTCTGGACGCGCGCGTTCTGACGGCGCGACTGCGGGACATCGCCCGGCGCGCTGGTGTGCGAGAAGGTGTGAATGACGCCCGCGAGATCGCGCCCTTCATGACCTTGGACACGCGCGCGAAAGTCGCCTTTGACGGGAACGGCGACTGGACCGCGCGCCTGGGCTACGACCGCTGTCTGACCGTGCGCTACGCGGGCGGCGATCACGAGCCGCGCGTGGACATGGCCAATCTGGTCGAAGGGCTGGCCAGTCGCAGCCCCCTGCCCGGCGGCGGTTTCGCCAGCCTGGCCTACGCCGCCGATCGCACCACCGCTGACGTTGCGAAGGCGGCGCTGGCGGCCTGGTTGGGCGACGTTGACGTCGCCGCCCAGTCGGACGTCGCCTTTGCCCCCGGCCTGGATACGCACCCCTGGAGCGGCCGTCGTCTTGCTCTTGGTCCGGCGGCGGCGCGCTTTGGCGACGGACTGGGCCTGGACAGCGTCCTACTGGAGCGACAGCTGACACAACTCGTCGCATCGCTGCCGGGCGCGTCCGAGCAGATTTCAGCCTGCGCCGAGGCCTATAATGAGGCGGTGGTTCGCGACATCGCGCACCGCGCGGATCGACTTCATCTTATCCTTCTGTGCGGGTCGCAAGGCCAGCGACTGGCCCCGGCTGGCGACGACCTGGCGCGTCGCATCGCTCAGTTCACGTCTCGCAACGCCGGCGTCGGCCTGGATGGCGATCCTTATGATGCTCAGCACTGGATAATGCTGATGGCCAGTCTGGGCCTCATACCGCGCCGTTACGACATCCAGGCCGACCGTCTGGACATCAAGGCCGCCATGGCGTCGCTGGGGCGGATGGTCATCGCTTTCGACCAGACCTTGGCCGCCCTGCCTGCCCATTTTCGGTTCGTCGACCGGCTGCGCGAAGGCGGCTGATTCAGAACGAAAAAAGGGGCGTCGATCGGATCGACGCCCCAAGTCTTCGCTCAGAGAAGAAGTCTTAGAAGGTGTAGCGCAGGCTGAACGTCACGCGGCGGTCACTGCGGAAGTAGGAGCGCGGGGCCAGCGGACCGGCCTGGTTCGCGCCGTTCAGGTTGTAGGACGTCTGCTGCTGGGTGACGGTGACCTCGTCCAGCAGGTTGGCGCCATACAGGCCGATCTTCCAGTTGTCGTTCAGCGTGTAGAAGATCGAACCGTCAAGCTGCCCCGTCGAGTCGTTGAAGATCGGCGAGAACGGGTTCACGTCGTCGCGCGGCGTCAGCAGGAAGCCATTGCGCCAGTTGTAGGCCAGACGCGCCGACAGACGATCCTTCTCGTAGAAGACCGAGAAGTTGTAGGTGTGCTTCGACAGCTGCTGCAACGGCAGCTCCAGACCCACATAGCGCGGCTCAGTCACGGCGTTGGGGAAGGTCGAAGGCTCGACATAGGTGTAGTTCGCCTCGATACCCAGCCCGCTCCACAGACCTGGCAGGAAGCTGTAGGTCTGCTGGTAACCGACCTCGAAGCCCTTGATCCAGCCGGAGCCGATATTGACCTGTTGGTTGACTTGGACGTCGGTGGAGACGCCCTGCGCGTTGCTGAACTGCTGCACGGTCGAGCCGCTGGCCAGAATGTCCGACAGGTCCTTGTAGAACGCGTTGAAGGTCACCGAGCTGCCCGGCTTGAAATACCATTCCACGCCCAAGTCATAATTCCACGAGCGGACGCCCGTCAGTTGCGATCCGCCGGTGAAGGTGGTCAGCAGCGGGGCGGTGTTGACGTCGCCGCCATTGTCCCGGACCTGGTTCATGTCGGTGTAGAACAGGGTGGCGGCGAAGGCCGTCACGCCGAAGTCCGGGCGCGTCATGGCGCGCGACACGGCCCCGCGGAACACCCATTCCTTGTACTTCAGATTGACGTTCAGGCTGGGCAGCCAGTCGTCATAGCTGTTGCCGCGCTCGACCTCTTGGAAGCTGCCGTCGCTGAAGGCGACCAGCTGGTTCAGACGGTCGTTCGACAGCAGGCAATAGCCCGGCGCCGACTGACCCGGCTGGACGGTCGAGCACCGGAAACGGGCGATGGCCGCCGCATTGGCCTGGGTGACCGGAATGTTCTGACCCGGGAAGCGCGGATCGTTGCCGTTCGCATCACCGAAGTTCTGCGCGATGTTGGGGCTGGAGATGAAGCCGCGCGTCTGGAAGTCGGTCTTGGCGTAGCGAACACCCAAGTTGCCGGTGATGGCGGTGTCCGGACCGAAGACATCATCCCAGCCGAAGTCGAACCGGACATAGGCCGATGTCGTCTGTTCGGCCGAGTTGTTGATATCGCCCGGCAGGAAGGGCGTGCCGGCGATGGCGCCCGGACGCTGATCCAGCGGACGCCAGGTCGCGCCCGAGCTGCTCGCTGCAGCCAAGGCCGCCTGCAGCGTGCCGTCCCGATAGGCCGCGATCAGATCGGCCGTCGGATAGAAGCCGTTCATCGGCGTCGGATTATGGCCGCGCTGGAAGTTGGGGAAGTCATAAGCTTCGACGGCCAGCGGACCTGTGGTCTGGAACGGCGTGACGCCGCCGGCCCAGCTTTCGGAAATGGCACCCCAGTTATAGGCGGTGTAGCGACGCGTCTGCTCGCGGTCCGAATAGCGCGCACCCATTCGAATGGCGCGCAGTGGCGAGTTGTCGAAGTCGTATTTGACGTCCGCCTTGAACGCGGTCTGATCACCGTCCGACTGCTCGATGTGATCCATCGCCGAACGATAGTAGAAGTTCGACGGATCGTTTGTGCTGGCCGACGGCTGGCCCGAGGCGTCCACAAACTGAATGTCCGGCACGCCGTGACGCCCTTCGCCGATCAGGGTGTAGAGCGGCGTGATGGCGCCATAGACGCTCATGTCCAGATCGTCGGCGCTGGCCTTGCTGTACTGCGCATCCAACCAGATCGACAGGCGATCGGTCGGATGGAATTCGGCGGCCAGAGAGAAATCTTCGGTCAGGGTTTGCAGATCGCGCTGGCGCTTGGGCAGAACCTGCAGGTTCGGCGCATTGCTGACCAGCAGACCGCTCGTGAAGACGCCGTTGGAATCATAGGTGAACGACTGGCCCGGCAAGGGGGTCGGGTTGCCGCCGCTGCCCAGATCCACTTCGACCACGCGCTCGCCCCAGGCCGAGGTCGAGTCGGCGCGAATGTATTCGCCGGTCAGCTTGGCGCGGCCGTCGGTCGATTCCCATTGCAGCGAGCCATCCAAGGTCGAACGCGAACGGTCGAACTGCTGGGTCCGCACCGCGCCGCCGCGCGGGACGTATCGGCGATCCTCGCCGTTCGACAGATCGGACCGATAGGTGAAATCTGTCAGGTGGCTGCCGTAAGCTTCGGAATACAGGTCGGATTCGCCATAGCTCAGCAGGGCGCCGAACGAGCCGTACTGGGTGTCCCAGACGTTGCTGATCAGGGACGAGAAGCCCAGGCCCGGCTTTTCACGCAAATCGCCATAAGAGCCTTCCGCCGTCGCGCCGAAGACGAACTTGCGGCTGTCGAACGCCTTGCGGGTGCGCAGATCGACGACCCCGGCGATGCCGCCTTCGATCCTGTCGGCCGTCGCATTCTTGAACACCTGCACGCTCGACAGGAGTTCCGGCGACACGTCGTTGAAGCCCAGGGCGCGACCCGTGTTCACGCTGAAGGCGTCGCGGCCGTTGAACTCCGAGCGGACGTAGGACAGGCCGCGAATGATGACGTTGGAGCCTTCGACCGAGAAATGGTCGGGGTCGGTCGGGCCCTGGAAGCGGTTGATGTTCACGCCGGGGATGCGTTGCAGCACTTCGTTGACGGACTTGTCCGGCAGCGCGCCGATATCGTCAGCCGTGACTGCGTCAACGAAGGTGTCCGAGTCGCGCTTGATCGCCTGCGAGGATGCGATCCGCGCCCGGATGCCGGTGACGACGACGTCGTCCACCTGCGCCGCATCGTCCGTGGCCGGGGCAGTCGTCTGCGGCGCCGGCGTCGATTGCGCGTGGGCGGCGGTTGCGCCGACGACGGCGACCGTCAACGCCAGGGCGGACGCGGAACGGCGCAGCCCGCGAGCGGCGGGCCCATAGCCGGCTTGGAACATCTCTGACTTCACTTCTGATCCCCCCGAGGACGGTTCAGCCCGTCGCAATCGTTTCGGCAGCCTTGATCGACCGTCCGCGAGCGTGTTGGACTACCGATTGACAGCGATGTCAACGCCTCGCGACAAGCTTGGCGCGTTTTTGATCAGCGGGTTCAGAAGCGGCGCGCGCCCACCATTGCGAAGGACGCCAGTCTGCTGACACGGCTTTCAGGCGGCAGGCCCGGTCTCAAAACGCCTTGCGATTCATCGTCGTCGCCAGAACATCTTCGTGCGTCGGCAGGGCGTCGGCCGTGCGCCAGATGCTGTCTCGGATCGCTGACAGCCGGCCCAGATTGGCGTCATGACTGATAACGTCGGAAATCGGGTGACGTCCGTGCGGCGTCAGTCCCTGCCCCACCGCGACCGCCAGCCAGCTTGATTCGGAAAAGATATCATGGTCGCGCCTGACGATCCGACCCGTCTCCTCGAACAGGGCGATCTTGGCCGCCAGCCGGTCCGGGATCGGCATGTCGCGCACTTGGCTCCAGAAGGATCCCGCTCGCTGATTGACCTTGTAATGCAGGATCAGGAAGTCGCGGACCGTGACGAATTCCTCCTCCATCAGCACGTTGAACTCACGGCGAAGGCCGTCGCTGTTTTTGTGCGACGGAAACAGGGTGATCAGCTTGGTGATGGCGCTCTGGATCAGGTGAATGCTGGTCGATTCAAGCGGCTCGAGGAATCCGCTCGACAGTCCGACCGCCACGCAGTTGCGCTTCCAGCAGTCTTTGCGCCGGCCCGTGGCGAACCGCAGGCGACGCGGCTCGGCCAGAGCCGTACCCTCCAGCCGCGACATCAGCGCGTCCTCGGCCTCCTGATGCGAGAGATGCGCCGAGGAATAGACGTAGCCATTGCCCACTCGGTGTTGCAGCGGGATGCGCCATTGCCATCCGGCCTCGCGCGCCGTCGAACGCGTGTAGGGCGATAAGGGCTCCTCGCGCTCGCACGGCACGGCGACAGCGCTGTCACACGGGAGCCAGGAACTCCAGTCCTCATAGCCGGACGTCAACGCCTGCTCGATCAGAAGGCCGACGAAGCCGGTGCAATCGATGAAGAAGTCGCCTTCGACGATCCGCCCGTCGTCCAGCCTGACGCCCGAGATATCGCCATCCGCCGCCTGCTGGACCTCGACCACCCGCCCCTCATGGCGAACGACACCCAGCCCTTCCGCAAAGCGGCGCAGGAAGCCCGCATAGAGCGCCGCATCGAAATGATAGGCGTAGCCCAGGCTGGACAACGGCGACTGCGGCCCACCCTGCGGATGGACGAAACGGCCACGGCGCGCGGCCTGCCAGGCCATGGAATAGGTTTCCAGCGGCTCCGCCCCGCCTTCGGCGCAGGCTTTCAGCCAGAAATGATGAAAGGCGATGCCTTCCATATCCAGCCCGAAGGCGCCGAACGGATGGAAATAGCGCTCACCCTCGAGTCGCCAGCCGTCGAACTCGATCCCCAGCTTGAACGTGGCCTTGGTCTCACGCAGGAAGTCCGCCTCGTCGATCCCCAGGCGCGCATTGAACTTCAGGATTTCCGGGATCGTCGCCTCGCCCACCCCGATGATGCCGATGGCCTCGGATTCGACCAAGGTCACGGTCTTGCCCGCGCCCTCAAACGCATGCATCAGCGCCGCCGCCGCCATCCACCCAGCCGTGCCGCCCCCAATGACGACGATGCGATCTATGATTAAGGATGAGTCAGCCAAGTTGCACCTCGGTCACGATTGTCGGGCTCAATTGCGGATTCATCAATGGCATTAGCTTGTTCCGTGGCCGAGGAGGCGCGGAATCGATCATCATACTTGTTGGGTCTATCTGTTCGGCCATTTTTAGATTGGCGCTAGGTGCAACGCCCTACCCTTCATCACTCACCGAGGTAGGCAATGAGTGGGTAGTAGACATGAGCACAGCGCCGGTGAGCATTCGCAAGAACGTCGCGGATGGAAGTGGCGGCCATACTTAAATTCCTCCTGCACTGCAGCCAGCGGGCAAGGAACAGTCTCGGTTGGATGTGGGGGAACGTACACATGGCCGAGACACTGGCCCATCACAGCCATCGCCATCAGCGACATTTCAGAACTCTAATCTCGACGAATGTTGAATGCCAACAGGCGCGCGCCCCTCGTCGCAGCTAGCAGAAATAGGCCGTGGCCTTTGCACAACCGCCGACGGATTGGCGTGCTTAGCGACCAGCCGACAGGCTAGCGTCGATTACACGTTCGCCATTGCGCACATCAGAGATGACGGTGGGAAAGCGTTCGGATTGCACCCTGCATCGGACCTTCGTTCGATTGAGGTGATCCCTGTACGCGCGTCGAACCTCAGAGCGCGTTAGTCCGTCGAGGTCGAAGAGAAGTTTGAAGTCTGCGCGTTCTAATTCCCTGCCTTGATTGTAAGCGGCTTGAAGATTTTCGGACGTCCATCCTTCTGTTGTCGCTCTCGCTTCAAAACGATCGACGACGCCGCGGGCGGCTGTCTGGTTCACCCCGTAGCCGTAGTCACGGCAGATCGCGACGGCGGTTGAGAGCCGGCCCAACCACACGCCTTCCTCCGCCAAAGGGGGAGCTTGTGACGCAACGTGGGCGGCTGCGAACATGGCGGCGAAAAGCAAGACTATTCTCCTTTGCGCTACCTAGATGATCACGCGAGGTTGCGAATGTCGAGCATTCAGCGCTCGACTAGTGACCGATTTCGGGCCAAGATCATCGCCGCCAAGACCGTCGAGGCGCGGGTTCTAGCCGGCATCCGCGCCAAGCTGCTCACACCGCAGGCCATGGCGGAGGCCGTCGAGAGCCTGCGGCAAGCCAACGTCGCCCGCCGGCAGGCGACGCTGTCGGCGCGGGCTCCGATGGAGAAGGAACTCGCCTCCATTGAACGTCAGATCGAACGCGCTCAGCTGATGTGCATGGAAGGGGCGATGGAGATTGAAGACCTCAAGGCCCGCAGCCTTCCACTGAAGGCGCGCCGCAGCGAGCTTCAGGCCTTGCTGGCCGAGGTCGACGAACCCAGCGTGGTCACACTGCATCCCTCAGCCGCAAGCGCCTACGGCCAACTCGCCGGACGCTTGCACGAAGCCTTAGACGGCGATGACGGCGAAGAGGTCCGCACAGAGATCCGCAGGCTGATAGACCACGTCGATTTCTATCCGTTGGAAGGCCTAGGCAAGTTCGACCTGCAGGTGCATGGCAGCCTGGCCGTGTTGCTGGGTCTGAATGAAGCCCGGACAGCAAAAAGCCCCGCCGGTTCGGGCGGGGCTTCTGGGGTCCCCACAAGGTGTGAGGTCGATCTGGGTGCGGGAGTAGGATTTGAACCTACGACCTTCAGGTTATGAGCCTGACGAGC
>NZ_DAMBJX010000032.1:0-36186 GCF_032067225.1 Brevundimonas vesicularis
CAGACCGACCAACCGTTCGACAGTCGGATAGAGACCCGCCAGGGCGTCGGCCCGCCCCTTGGCCACCGTGTTTCGATAAACCGCCAGTCCGGGCGCATTTGGATCCGCCAGCCACGTTGTGAGCATGCAGCCCTGCCCCTGCAGGGCCAGGGAGAAGCTCGCATGAAACGACAGCATCTGATCGTCACGCGGCGCACTGGACATGGCAGGCCTCCATTATGGCGACGGCTTGATCGCGTTCGGCGATCAACTCGGCGAAGTCGGGAATGTTGTCGTCGCGCTCGATCAGCGTGGGACGCGGCCCGATCCGCATGAGTGTCTCGGCATAGAGGGACCAGACGGCGTCGCTGACCGGCGCGTCGTGGGTGTCGATCAACAGCGCCTCTGCGTGGACGGGATCGGGCGCAAAGCCGGCCAGATGGATTTCGCCGATGAGATCGGCCGGAACGGCCGCCAGATAGTCCCGCGGGTCGGCGCCGAGATTGTTGGCGCTGATGTGCACATTGTTCAGATCGAGCAGCAGGCCACAGCCTGTCGCGGCAGCCAGTTCGACCAGGAAATCGACCTCCCCCATCTCGTGGATTTTCAGGTCGAGGTAGAGGGACGGATTCTCGATCAGCAGGCGTCGGCCCAGCGCGTCCTGCGCTCGCGCGACGTTGTCGCTGACCTGCTTCAACATCTGTCGGGTGCGCGGAAACGGGAGCAGATCAGGGTGATAGACGCCGCCGCCCCGCGACCAGGCCAGATGCTCGGACATCAGAAACGGCTCGAACCGGTCAGCGAGCGTCTTGAGCCGCGCCAGATGCTCCGGGTCCGGCGCCTCGTCGCCGGCCAGCGACAAGCCGACACCGTGCAGGGACAGAGGCTTTTCTCGACGGATGGCCTCCAGCCATTTCAAGCGAGGGCCGCCATCGACCATATAGTTCTCGGGATGGACCTCGAACCACAGACCGGCCGCCGGAGACGCCAGAGCCTCGTCGTAATGGCGGGCTTTGAGGCCCAGTCCCACGGTGGGGACAGGCGTCGTGGCGATCGATCCAGGGTTCATCGGTCCAGCTCCGATCAGCGCGAGACGGGCGTCAGCGAGCCGTTGCCGCGCGGGGTGCGGATGCTGGTGCATGTGCCGGCGGGCGTGTGCTTCCAGGCGTTGCCCTGATAGTCGCGCACCGAAGTGCCGGCGCAGGTCGTGCCGGGGCCGGCGGCGCAGTCGTTCTTGCCGGCCAGAGCGATGCCGTAGCATTTCTCCATGGCGGCCGGCCTGGTCTCGGCGTTCCTGGTCGATTGGGCGTGGGCCATGCCGGCGCCGGCGGTCAGGGCGACAAGGGTTGCGGCGGCGATCTTGGTGCGGGTCATGCAAGAGGTCCTTCTCAAAAACCACGGCCGTTCGTGGCCGCTGAATCCGCCTTTCGCCGACGGCCCGCCGCGCGTTACATTTTCGAGCCAACTATTTTCGTGCATCATTTCGCGAGACGCCATGTAACCGTCGCGGTCTCCACAGCGTAGGTCGCAGTCGCACGTGCTTGACCGGGAATCACAACTCAAAGCCTTGATGCTCAAAGGCCTGGACGGTGACGCGCAGGCTTGGCGCGTGCTGCTGTCGGACCTGGCCGCGCACCTGCGGCCCTTTTTCAAACGCCGTCTTTTCAACGGAGAAAGCGACGCGGAGGACCTCGTGCAAGAGACCCTGATCGCCATTCACGCCAAGCGCGCCACATGGGATCGCAACCAGTCGTTCACGGCCTGGGCCTTCACGATCGCCCGCCACAAGCTGATCGACCACCTGCGCCGCCAGGGCCGACGCCTCACCGAGCCGCTGGACGACGCAAGCGTGCTGCTGGCCGAGCACACGGTCGAGGACGGGGTCATGCGACGCGATTTGACCCGCGCGCTGTCGATCCTCCCGGCGCGACAGCGCGCCCTGATTCATGATGTGAAAGTCGCCGGGCTGAGCGTGGCCGAGGCGGCCGAGCGTCACGGCTATTCCGTCGCCGCCGCCAAGGTCAGCATCCATCGCAGCTTCAAGGCTTTGACCGCGCGCTTCGCGGCTGGAGCAGCAGGGTCCAACGATGAAGACTGACGACCTGATCACCAGCCTGGCGCTGGACTTGCCGCCTACGTCTCAAAGCGACGTCGACCGTCGTGTGCTGCTGTTCATGTTGCCGGCGGCGGGCGCCGCCCTTGCTGGCGTCGTGTGGTGGCTGGGACTGAGGCCGGATCTGATGTCGGCCGTCGTGGGACCGACCTTCTGGGCGAAGGCGGCCTATACGGCCGCCCTGTGCGCCGCCGGCTTCTGGCTCCTGGATCGACTGGGGCGGCCGGGGGCTTCGACGCGCCGTCCCACAATCCTGCTGGCAGCCATTTTGGCCGTCGCTGCGGGATGGGCTGTCGTGGAGTTGCTCGGCGCTGCGCCTGACGCGCGGATGGACATGGTCATGGGTCGATCCGCCAGGGTCTGTCCGACCAACATCCTGTCGCTCGGCGCTCTAGCGGCGCCGTTCATCTTCTTCGCTGCGAGACGATTCGCCCCTGTGAAACCCGCTTTCGCCGGCGCCGCCGCCGGTCTTCTGACCGCAGGACTGGCCGCGACCGTCTACGGCCTGCATTGCCCCGAGCACACGGCCGCTTTTGTGGCGGTCTGGTACACCTTGGGCGTCGGCCTCGTCGCGGTTTTGGGCGCTGCTCTGGGTCGTTTCACCTTCCGCTGGTGAGTGTGTTTTCCGCGATACTGCCGTGAAGCGGTCTTGAGCCGTTTTCGGGTGGTCCCGACAGGATGTGTGTCGGGACCACATAAGACTGGCTCAAACGCTGCCTGAAAAAGCGTGTGATTTTTCCAGACACCACATAGCTGACCACCTAACGGCGCCTCAGTCTTCTACTGCACAGCTGCACGAGGGTAGGGCGCATTAGCGCCAGAAGTGGACATGGGGTCACCGCTCCAAATCGGACATCGACTTGGTCGAAGGACGAGGCGGCCGCCGAGCTCCCGGTTCGAAAGCCTAGTTTTCGGGATAAGGATGTCGCGGAAGCCCACGCGGCATGACTATACCTGCGGATGCCGACCCCAGTAGAGCCAACCATCAACGACGTCCTATCCCGACTCTACACGATCCGGGACACCTCAGCCGCTTCTGTCGAGCAGCAAGCTGGGGCACTGATTGCGCGGCAGACCGCCAAGGGACAACTTCACTCGGGCGCTACCCTCAAGTCTTTAGTTTCCCTGATCGAATCGGCGTTCGATGCGGCGCTTGTGGAAACGCTTTCTTTTCTGCGCCATCTCCGCTCCTCCGCAGGAATAGACTACCAAGCCTGTCGCGATCAGGCCTTTCTACGCGCGCGCGACCTCGTCCCAGCTTTGCGTGCCGCTGCGGACCTCGACAAATGGGCCGATGCCGCCAGGAGTGCGGCCGCGAGCGACGTGATCGAAGCGCAGATTGCCAAGCTCTATGAGACGATCAGCTATCGCTTCAGGCAGTTCGATGTCGGACTGGATCCGGCGGACATGGCGAGAGGACCGACGATGACACCAACGGCGACGCGACTTCAGCACCGTCTGAGCGAACGTCAGAGCTGGTTTCAGAACGAGTGGTTCTTCAAGTGGCACCATATCAGCGGTGATGACGTCATCTCGATCGATCTCTTCAATGGCAGGTTCGCAACCTACGCCGGCCTCGGATATTGGGGCAGTCCCCGAGACATTTTCTGGGACGCGATTGCGCGTGGCCTGCGCAAGGAGGTCGTGGACCAATTCGCTTGGGTTGAGGAGGCCGCGAGTAGCTACGACAAGAACGTCGCCATCCGGGCGATCGACGAATGCGCCGGTCTTCTCACTGGATTTGCTCAGACCATCCGCCGCGACGCTGTTGAGAAGGACCGAATTCTGCGGGGTGACGGGATCACGTTTCCCGCAGGAGAGGATCGCGGCTGTTGGACCGGAGCAGATGATCAGGACATCCGCGACCAAGCGGAAGCGCTGAAGGCCGCGCTCTTCCCGGTCCCCATTTTCGAACCTGCACCGCACTCCACGCCTGAGGTCTCGAAGGCAGGACCGTCCTCGTCTCCGCGCTTTCAGGTCGCCCTGTCGTTCGCGGGCGAGCAGCGGACCTATGTCAGGCAGGTCGCTGATGCGTTGGCGGCCCGGCACATCGCGGTCTTTTATGACGAGTTTCAGGCCAATACCCTCTGGGGTAGAGACGGGGCCGAGCACTTTCATCAAATCTATTCGCGAGACACCCAATACGTGGTGATGTTCATCTCGGCCGAATACGTGACCAAGGCCTGGACCAGACAGGAACGGCGCTCGGCGATCAGTCGCCAGATGAAGGATGATGGCGAATATATTCTGCCCGTCCGCTTTGATCAGACTGAGGTGCCGGGACTTCCCGACACGATCCAATATCTCCTCGCCGATCGTTTCACGCCTGCTCAACTGGCCATCGAAATTGCGAAAAAGGTCGGCGTCCGACCGACGGATGGCAAGGCATCCAGTCTCGCACCGCCTGCATCAGGTGCCACGTCTGGCGAGGTGACGTTCGACTACAGCGCCTACAACGGCCGCTATGTCCTCGGCTCCGGGTCAAGTACGTTCGAGACAGCTTGGTCCAAGGGCAGCGACACCAGCATATATCTCTACAATGACCCGGCTGGAATCCACGGGATCGCAATCGCGCGCGGCGCGACAGCCATCGACGAAATCCACGATGCATCCGTCTACGACTACAGCTCCCGCGCCCGTTCTCTCAGGACAGGGGAGATCGCCGTACTCCGGAACACAGACGGCTTTTACGCCGCGGTCCAAGTGGTTAAGATTGAGGATGACACGCGGGAGGCTGAAACTGACGCCCTGACGCTGCGCTATGCGATCCTAACGCATGGCGGCAAAGATTTTGCCAACCTGGCTGCAAATCCGTCTGAGGTCTGACGGACGGGCGATCCGAGGCCTTCTGTATGTGCACTAACGACGCTGCCGTGCCCTTAGCTGACTTGGATAAAGGCACCTAAGAGTCACGAATGGCGGTGGCAATCAGTATTTCAGGAGCCCCCCTCCATCACGGCTTTCACAGCCAACGCCACGCCGCTATTGGTCCAGATCCGAAAAAATATCGGCGATCGGATCCGTCCGGATCGGGCCTTGGGGCGGTACCAGCGGCGGTTCGCGATGCGGGAGTCTGGTCGATACGGGGGGATCAGCGGATAGGCGATAGTAGTAGTCTTCTGCAAGCCAGTCCCACTCATCGCGGTCCGCCTCGTCCTCGAGTTCAGAAATACGATCGGCGATACGTTCCCGGACGATTTTGAAAGCAGAGCTCGCGTCCTCATGGGCGACCCAATCTTCAAGCTCGGACACGAAGCTGGCGAGGGGCTCGAACCGTTCCCGCGCCGGCCGTCCTGCGTCGCGCGTTTGAAAATAGGAAATAAAAGACTCGCCGCCTTCCCGCATCTCCCACACGACGGTGTCGAGCAGTTCTGCAAAGGAATCGCCCCCGATGATTTCGCGGGCGTAGCTGCTTAGATAGTCACGCTCGGCTTGCTCTGTCAGACCGCGACGTATCTGGCGCCGTACCGTCTCCAAAAAGTCAGTCTTGACCAGGCCTAGCGGTGCCAACGCTGCGATCAAGCCGAGCGTGAGGTGATCGCGCTGCCGGCCTCCCGCCAGGACAGGATGATCAGCCGAGAGCGGAGTACTCGAGAAGAAGCGACGTCTGAATTCCGCCGTAGCGCGCGTAATGAGGAACCAACGGACATAGGATTGATTACCGCCCCAGTCATAGGCGTCGATTCGAGCAATCAGTTGGTCATACTGGGCCACGCTGATCTCGACCACGGCTCCTCTGACGTCCACCCCGGCGCAGACTGCCTCCTGAAGAATACGCTCCGGAGGTGCCCCGCGGAGGTAAACGTCTAGAAGGAGCGGACTGCGGACCGCGACGGAAGCGAATGCCTCTCCAATCGATGGGTGCCTGAAATGCCAGAACAGTTCCCCATCTTGGCTCTGGCGACGACATAGCGATCCGTCCATCGCCTCCAGTTCCCGCAGAACGTCAGAACGCGTTGTCCCGAAAGCCTCGGTGACCGCAGAAAAGGCGTCGTCCATGGCTGGGAGCAGCGGCAGAGACCCGCCCTTCATGAATAGAAGAGCGAGAGCGGCTTGACCCGCTTCTGATAGTCCGGTCACCAACTCCTCGAGATAGGAACCGGGGTTCTCCACATATGCGTCGATCCGATGATCGACGAGATCGAGGTCGCCGGTAAAAATCGAAAGGCCGAAGCGCCGCGCGACTTCGGGCGTGAACCGCGGATGACGCACGACGCGCGGTGCAAGAGGAATGAAGCGCCTACGCCACATCCGATCATGATCGCCCAGCCGGATATGGTTGGCTAAAATTAGCGCTTTGTCACGGTCAGTGAAGTCCTCGACCCGAACCTCCACTATCCCCTTTTCGAACTGCGGCGAGCCAGACAGCTTCAGTCGCGGCGAGACGGCGTTCCAGATGTAGGCCCGGGACGTCAGGACGAAGCGATTGCCGGCTGACACTGCGGCTTCAATAGTGCGCAGCATTCGATTGAAGGTCTCTGCGGACCCTAACTCCAGCTGTGTCGCCCCAAAGGCGTCATCTATCCAGAAGAGCCGTGGCTCGGACGGATTCCAGTGGGCCTGTAGGTCAGAAAGCCGGTGCAGAACGTAGGGTTGAGCTCGGAAGGCGTCGCGTGCGGCTATAGAGGCCGCCATGGCGATCGTCGATTTTCCAGCAGCAGGTTCGCCCAAGAGGATAACGAAGCCCTCGTCATGAAGAGCCCGCATGGTCCTACGGTAAGCCTCGGTGGCGACGAAACGGTCGAGATCGCCCTTCGCCCTAGTAAGCAGCGCCGTGGTCTGCTCGGCGAGCCGCTCGTCTAGAATTAGAGATAGGTCGCCGATACCGTAGACGCGCGGTGCCAACATCCGCAATCTGGGTGAGCTTCGAATACGCCGCACAAGCTGATGGCGGCCTTGGATGCGGCAAATCTTGAACCCGGCCGCTAAGACTCTCTCTCGAATGGTTCTGTAGGCCTGCCGGGTGACACTGTGGTTTGTGATGAGAAGATATGCGTCGAAGCCTTCCGCAACGAGCTCGACCAATTTGGCATATTCTGTTTTGAGGTCAGCAGCGGACAATGATCCGCCTTGGCCAGTATGTTTGGCCTGGATCGCCCAACGCAGCTGATGAGTGTCGAGCGCCGGACCGAAAACAATTTGTTCCCCATCGACGCCTCCATCCCAGCTTCTGGCATAGCTCGTGACCGGTGCGTCTAGCAGGTCTTCCGCGAACGCCATTGCAAGATCCTGAAACGAAGCCCAGCCCAAATCTTCCAGCGCGAGCCGATGGGCGGATGGCAACATCGAGGGCAAAATCTCCAAAAAGGGTTTTGGCTGACGCGATCAGCATCCCCTCGATCGGACAACGCTCCCCATGCTTAAGTCAATCCACGAGAGATCTGAAAGCAGCTGCCCTCGAACTTCCGCAACGAGTCAGAAGTGCACTTGGAGGCCTCGCAAGTCATTTCGTGACGATGCCGGGGCGGTTGTTTGACGGCTCACGCGAACTCCCGCACCATCGTACCGGGGCACGCAAATGAACCGAGAAAATGTGATCTTGGCGTTGCGGTCGTTGGAGCGGAAGCTGGTGCTCGAGGGTGTCGAGCATCTGTATTTGTTCGGTTCAGTCGCCCGAAACGAGGCGACCGACCAATCCGACATCGACATCGCCTTCGATGTGCGGCCCGAGTTTGAGCTGAAGTTCTCGCTGATCGATCAATCGCGTCTTCAGCGAGAACTCTCGTCAGCCTTGGACCGTAGAGTAGATTTCGTGGAACGCGCGTACCTATACCCTTCCATCGGCGCTTCGGCCGCTCAAGACATGATCCGCATCTTCTGATTTGGCTGCCCAAACTTCGAGAGCCGTCGCCTCGCGGCGCCGATCTCCGACGCGCACCAAAGCGTTGAAGCGATCAGCTGATAGGACTTCACGATGAGTCGTTCGGGTCACGAAAGGCTCGCGCTGATGGCTTTGAGCCTCCTGAGTCTCACTTCCTCATCAACGATCGGTTCTAACTCATCGCGGCTGTAGAAGCCGCGGCCGAGCTGTAACTTCAAGCCGTAAGACTCGATTTCCCGCCACATATATTTGGCCGACGCTCCCATGCGCATCGCGGCTTCCCGGCTGCTCATCCACACCCGTCCAAACTCTTCAACATCACGTCGCTGATATAGAGTTCGTTCCTCGCCCTTGATTGGTAGCAGGTGACCGTTGTCCCGCAGGTAACTCATCTCCACAGCTGAGCAGTTGAGATGCGCTGCGGTTTCGCCGGGCGACAACCGATTGCGGGAAAGGCCGTTGTAGTCGCTAAATTCGAAGCTGAACCAAGGCGTTGACGAGGGGCCGCCCATCACAATGGTTCGTGCCACTCCCGTGTATATTGCTAAGGTAGGTGCGCCGAAATCCCCCACATTTACTAGGCCGCCGGGAAGGCTTCCGCTCAGCCACGAAGCGAGCACAGGCCCCCAAGGTTTCTCCCGACCGCCCACACCCATAAACGCGTCTTGAAGTCGGATCCAACCTGGGGCGTTGTATCTCTGCGGCACGTTGTCAAATCGGGTCAGAAACGCTTTGACGGATCTGGCGCTGAGCAATCTATCGCCTTTCAAAACCTGGACAGCGGGGTCCACTCGATGCTCGAGCAGACCCATGGCTACAAGCTGCTCGACGGCGATCGCGGGAAGGTCGGTCATTGTCTGGAAGCGACGATAGGAAGTTGCGGCTGCACACGCGCTTTGTAGCGACTGGATATCAGCCTCAGCAAAAAGGCTGACCTCGTACCGTGCGCGCAAAGAGCCGATTCTCGACAGCAGCTGTGCTTCCACTAGTTGTTTCAAGGTGCCCGGCGTGACGCCAAGCTCGTTGGCGGCGCGCCGCGCACTGATCTTGCTGGTCATGCCACGACGTCTAGATCGATCCGCAGTTGGACGGTTCCAGACGCCTCGATTGAGGCGGTCGAATTCCGACCGCACAATGGGTACGTTCGAGTTGTGCCCGATGCGTCTCATGGCCGTGTGGAACTTGGTGCAGTCGTCTGAAAAGCGCCTTTGAAGAATATCCCAGTGTGATCGGGGGTACTCCAGAAGGAACCGCACAGCCGCGACCCAATGGCGGAGCTCATCATCGTCGCCGGGGTCATCAAACTCGTCGGACGGCTCTTCATCTTCGGGTTTTGCGCCCGAAATCCTGAAGGCGCAGCGAAGCGCCAGAAGCAGTTCGAAGACCTCCGTGGGCGTGTCGATTTCAAAGGAGGGAGGGACGCGACGAACAGCCTCCTGTCGCAGAGCTTCGTCCTCACTGAACAGAGCCATCATCCATTCAAGCGACGGTCTATACTGGCGTGGAACAGTGCGACGAGCAGCCCTCGCCAATGGTGTTCCGCAATGCCGACAGAGATGCAAGCTGTCTGCCCTTGGCCAGGTCAGTGTCTTGGCGCACCATGAGTTCGGGCAGCGATCAATCAGAAACTCCCAACGCGTCGAGCAGAAACCTATCGGTTTGATCATCCAACGGGCGTCATCGGATTGGCCGGCTTTCAATGATGGCGGCGCACGGCGGCGCGCTTGCTCGACCAATGCCGGTCTCAACCATACGCCGCCCAGGCGCCGTTTACGGTCCTCATCGAGTGGTTCGGCGCCCCATACCGCTTCCAAAGCGTCAGCCGACATGCTGAAGGCTTGGGCCAAAGCGGGCAGCTCGGCCTGAGACCTAGTCAGGAAATCGCCTTTCGCTTTTACGTCGAGACCAACCGCACGCATGAATGTAACGGGTGTGCCAAGGCGATTTCGTTCGACGCAACGAACGATAAATCCCAACAAGGTTTCGTGCGGTTGCGGTTCTACCGGGAACAGCAATCTAGGAGTTGGCGGAGCCGCTATGGTCGTTGTGAAATAAGCATCATCAGCCATGGGCTTTCTCCGCAAACGGGTTGCGGTTGATGAAGGCTTGCTCCATCGCCCAATGCTCGGTGGCCCAGGAGATGTCGATCCGTTCGAGCTTGTCCGCGCCGCGGCGCAGAGCATGCACCAAAGCCGCTTCGAAGAGGCGACAGACCCGACCTATGACGCCCCCTGAGACCTGGAACAGGCCGGGGAGGAGATTGTCGGATGCCAGATCAGACATTTGCGGAAGAATGCTCCTGTCGACGACAACACGCTCGAGCTTTGCAACGAACGTTGCGAAGAGCCTCTGATGCTCAGGTCGTCGAGCGCTGAGGGGATTTAGGTCGCAAGGTGGCAGCAAGCGTCCGTTGAGCTGTAGGTTTCGCACGAACATGGGCGAGGCTTCCTCTGTTCCAAGAAAGGCCATCGGGACAACGCCGGCGTCGAGCATGCCCTTCAGCGTATCCGTCACATCGTTTTTGACCCGTTGCGGTAGTTGAGGTGCTGGAACTCATCCACGATGAGGAGCTCAGTCCCGAACCGCTCGAAGCAGGCAAAGACGCGGATTTTTAGGGCCAGCTCATTTCCATGACCGGCGTGCAGATCCCCATATGCCTGGAGGATCGACATCATGAACTTCTTGGGTGTCGATCCGCGCTCCAAATCCACCTTCAGGACAGGAACAAAGGTCGCCGTTCGAGGCCGTTTTCGCTCCACGGCGGCGATGTAGGCCAGAATGGCGGATGTCTTGCCGGATCCAGTAGGGCCCAGTACGCGCAGCCCCATCTGAGGCTGACCCACGGTCTGTCGGCCGAGCTTTTGCAGGTAGTCCAGCTCGACGTGCAGCGACATATGGATCGGGTAAGGTATGAAAACCTCTTTGAATGCCGCGATCTTGGCGGCAATCCCGTCATTTAGATCGGCGCGCCTTTGTTGGGGGTGGACACTCATAGGGCATCCTCCCAACCGCGATCGTCGTACAGATCGCCGACATTCCAATCCGGCAGGTGTTCACAGGCAGGTGGCATCGACCGTCGCTTAGGCTTTCGTTTTCCTCCTCGAGGCGGGCGTATGGGTTTGGCTCCATCGTCAGAACGTTCATTTGCCAGTGCAATTGTCGGAATGACCGGCGCCATGCCGTCGTGCCGTGGCTCAGCGTGAGCGATGCGAAGTCCGCCGCCGCCAAACTGTTCTATTTTAGGCGATGTCCGTAGGCGCGCCTGTCCCCGCTTGTGGCTTCGATGGGTCTGGGGCGTCTGAAGCTCGCTAATCGTGGATCGAAGTCTCAGCCGTAATGCACGACGTTCATCCTCCGTTTTGGCGTTGCTTTCCCGCTGCCACTCGAGGATCCGATCATGCTGCCATTTGGAAAGGCCCTGCGCATACTCCAAGTCCGTGCACGGCAGCGTGACGTAGATGCCCTTCGGGCCGTTCCAAACGTGGATTTCTCCAAGGTTTGCAGGATTGTATTTCACCGCCACTTTGGCGGTAGCTGAGCCTTGGCGGCGACCACGCACCGATTCCCGCCGCGCCAAGTCTTCGAGCAGTGGGCCGGTGATGGCTGGATCGTGGTAACGCAGTCCGAAGAGTTCAACGCCGCTTCGGGTGACCAATCGCTCCTCGCGCGCACCAAGCATCTTGTCGAGTTGGCGATCATCGCCAATGATGTTTATGCCGTGGCCGGCCTTTACTCCGCGTGCCCAGGTCCGAGCAGGCGTATCCTTTAAAGCTCGGTGCAAAGACTGGTGGTATATCCCAACGGCCAAATCCAGAAGCGACTCCGTCTGCTCAAGAGTCAGGACGGCGAACTTTTGAGGGTCTAGCTCCCAGTCTCTAAGCTTCTGCACGGGGAACGTTCCGCCTGGCAGCTTCTTGTGAAACATGGAATTCAGAGTGGAGAAGAAGCGCTCTACGACTGACTTATTCGTCGGGGTTTTGACAGGGGCCCAGCGGATGCTGATCCCCAGATCTGTCATTCCGCTCTCAAACGATGTCCCGATAAACTCCAAGCCGTTATCGACGACGATTTCATCGAACTTGCCATAGATGTCGGCGAGATCTGGGCTGTCCGGAAATAACGCTCGCATCTTCGGCTTCGGCCGGTTCGCTCGTTTAACGCATTCGATGACAGAATACAGCGACGGCGGCTCGAAGCTCAAAACCCAGCCGAGGATACACCTTGAGTGAACGTCCATGAGTACAGTGAGAGAAGGGCGCCCAACGTAGCGCCACTCATCTGCTTCCATCACAATATGGACGTCCGCAGCTGTATGGTCGATGGTGGCGAGTAACAGCGGCCGGTGTGCGGCCAATCCCTCGCCAGTCGCTTTAAAGCGGTTTTTGGCTTCCTTAGGCCCATAACGCGCTGCAACCGTCTCGAAGCATTCTAGGCTGCGGAGATGCTTTCGGAACGTCTCCCTCGACGGCACCGGAACTTTGGAGCCAGATCGACTTTCGATCGCTTCGTTGATGCGCTGGAGGCGATCCACGAGGTCGTCGTATGCGTCACCGATGCTCATCTGCAGTTTTGACCAGTAAGCCAATGCAGCTTTATGCATTCGCCGTCGCACTGATGCGGGCAGTCGTTTGCAGCGCGGGACTCGTCCGGAGGCGGACACCATGGCGCGAAGGGGGCGCTCACTAACTGTGCCGCGTTGTCTAAGCCATCGGCGGACTGTCGATGGCGACGGCGGCTGATGGCGCGCGAGCTGACGCTCCTTGCGTTCCCATATGTCCGCTAAAGTCCTCTGGAGGCTTGCGTCACTTAAGGAATAGTCGCCTATCCGATCCAGCGATCGCAGAACGATCTGCCTGACAATCGCTCTCGAATCTTTCTCATTGATCAGCTCAGCATCGGCTTCGCGCGCGAAATGCGCCTTGGACGCTGGATTTGTGTCAATCTTCCTGACCGCGCCGACAGCAAACTCGTTCTCAAGCCACTGTTTGGTTGGTGAGGCAAACTCACCTTTATCGGTGAGCCGCTGGTAAGGCTGGCCACTTTCGAAGGCGCGCAGGACAAGGAACTCGCCCTCAATAACCCGATCTAAGTAGTGGCGCTCGCCGTCGATCTCCCAGATATCACCAGGACTGAGTTTCATGAGTGCCATCTCAGGAACCCTCGCCCGAGACGAGGCACACGGGCGTTGCGTCCCCAATCTCCTCCGTCAGATCGAGGCGCACGATCCGACCGACCATCATGGCCTTGAGCTTGGCCAATCCCTCATCGCGTGACCCCAAATCCTGGGCCACATCGCCAAGCGTAGCGCCTGGCTGACGCCCCAAAGCCTCCACCACCCGAAAGACGTCCGTGTCGGAGTATTCGGCCATTCGCCGAGACTGCACTTCCACAACATTACGATGGAATGCGGCCGGTTCAGTCAGCGCCTTATTGAAAATCAGCCGAAAACGCCAGCCGACCTGACTGCAGATTGCCCTGACGGCTTCGAGCTTTTCTCGGTAGTCCGGATCGTGGACTGAGCTTGGATCAGATTTTATCTCGACCAGTTCAACGCCACCGCTGGCTAGCACCCGCACACAATCGGCGATGTAGGTCCGTTTTCGACCGTCGAGCACGAACTCCAGCCGGAACGGCTGGGCGCGATAGTTTATGACGTCGGTATCGACCTCACAGTGCATGAAGAACGCACGCTCGCTCATGCTCTCGTAGGGCTGAGGCCGGCCCGCTTTGCGGCTTGCGTACACGCCGGTCGTGATCACCCTCCGCCCAGTCACGATGGTGCGAATGGGTGCTCCACATGGTGTGGTCACCATCGTGGCTGATGCCGCGAGGCTGTCCCAAGGTGAAGGTTCTGCACTCGTAACGTCCGTCGAGCGGAGGGCCGCTTCGACGGGGCAGTTTTGGTTTGCAGGCAGCAGGGATGGATGACGGACAAAGCCCATCTGGTTTCTCCTTGATCAGTTGCGAGTTGGGCGCAGGCCGGCCGAGATCGTCACGTTTCTCTATGGAAGCGTGTTGACTTACTGCTCAATCAGGGAGAACATCACTCCATCGTCGCCACAACGATTGGAGCCGGATGGCTTCCCGACCGAGCCCTTGGCGTAGCCTGGGGCTCGAGTTGTATCTGGCGTACAACTCTGAAAACGTTTCGGTTTATGGCGGGCGCATCGGGCCTGATCCTTTTCTACGGGGCCGGTCAGTCGGCCTGAGAGCGTCTGCGACTCGATCCATTGTCGAGATTGAGACATGAGGATTTTTGCAAGACTCGACTGTAGAGTCACAGCTTTAATTTACTTCATCCAACATGCCGCTTCAGTAGAGCAGATATTATCTACTATTGGCTATAATGGTTGATTGTGCCCAACAGAATTGAAATGTATCTGCGTATAGCGATTACACGTGTCCCTGCGGCGCGAGCATGCCGATAGTTAAAGTCTCGAGGCTTCAAATTCGTACAGCAGGGCGAAGCCAAGCCCGTAGATTAAACACGGCAAAATGGACAGCTCGACCATACGGAACCCGTAGATCGATGACGCTAACACGCGACTAGGCGGGGAAACCTGTCCACCAAAATAAACATCGAGCTGCAGAGACCGAATGCGATGAGGACGTAGGCGTATCCTCACGCCATGCCTCCACTGCAACGAGTGGGGGTGCTGAAGTTTGCGGTAGCGTGTCACGACCGATCAACGGTGGTGCAGCAAAGTATGCCAAGCGCCATCAGCGGACATTGCGTAAAGTCCCGGAAGTCGACAGTCAAAGAGGTGTTCGTCGCGAGACGGGCGAAAGGCGATCGGCGGCCGAAATGGGCGACAGCTACCCTACCTTCCTGACTTGGGCTCTCTGGGTTCTCGCCGGAATATGCGTCGCCTCTGCGATCCTGATTGCGTCGCACTCTGGCAAGGAGGTGAAAGACCGGGCCAATCGATACTGTCTGGCCTGATGATCGGGCTGATCCTGTGTGGCATCAGTCAGCTGACTCACGGAGATCGTGCAGCAGACAAAGCTAAGGCCAATCTCCGAGCTGCGAACTAAGCCGTCGCAGAGGCCCAGAGAAACTACGATGAGGCGGATGCCAAGCATCGAGCCACGCCCGGCGCTACTGGTCCTGCCAGTGCAACGACCTACTCCCAGTTTTTCGGCAAAGGCATCGCCTTGCTTCCGAGAGATCGAATTTTGGCCACGAGAGCGATGGGCGAGACGCACGTAGCGTTGCAGCTGAGCGCTGCAACCGAACTTCCAATGCGTTTGACGGGCTGCTCTAAACGCCAATCCAGCCTCAACCTGGCAGCAATAGCCACCGTCTATTTGCCCAGCTGCGTCCGAGATCACGTCATCCACGGTGTGACATCGCTGACAGGCACCATGTCTGGACCTCCACGGCTCAGCGGACATCTGAGCTTTGCCCAAGCTTGGAGCAAAGGCGGCTTCTCGCTTACGAAGCTGGATCGGGCAGTCGGTCTAACCTCCAGGGTTGTATCGAATCGCTTCAGAGAACATAGATTCCCTGAATGAAAATCTTCATCTCACATCAGAAGGTAGATGCGCTCGTGGCCGCGCAGGTGGCCCGAAGGCTACTCGCTGTCCATGGCATCACGTCGTACCTAGATGTCATTGACCCATATGTGAATGACTCAGCAGAAAACTTGGCTGAACACATCCGCTCCGAAATGGGCAAGTGCACACAACTCTTGGCCGTCGTCTCCCACGCGACCTTGGCGTCGCAATGGGTTCCGTGGGAGATCGGCGTAGCAACTGAAAAGAACTTCCCGCTGGCGACGTACACCGGCACATACACCCCGCCGCCAGAGTTTCTTCGGAAGTGGCCGTATCTGAAGAACGACAGCGATCTAGACGCGTACGCCCGGGCGTCCTTCGGCGCACGAAACTTCCGTGAGTCTTACAAAAAATATTCTGCCGATTCAGCTGCTGGAGGCCGTGCGGCGACATCATATTTCTTCACAGAACTGCGCCGAAATATCGGGCAGTGAGGACCTCATCGATGTGACTCCAGCGACCCGGGCGTATTTCGCGACCAACCGCCGCGATGCGATCGACGGGCTCTGTCCCAACCAAAGCATCATTCACACTTGCGCGCCTTACTGCGCCTATAGGAAGAGACCACTATGACCGACAAGAAAACGATCTTTGTCGCCTTCGCAATCGAGGACGAGGGCCAGCGCGACATGCTGAAGGGACAGGGTCTCAATGCAAAATGCCCCTTCGAGTACATCGATATGTCCGTGCGTGAAGCCTACACTGAGGACTGGAAGGCGCGTGTCCGTACCCGCATCAAACGCTCGAACGGCCTGATAGCCTTGATCAGCAGCAATTCGCTGACCTCCAGCGGTCAGAAGTGGGAAATCGCGTGCGCCAAGGAAGAGGGGATCCCCGTACTAGCGATCTGGGCTTATTCAGATGATCGCACGGCGATCAGCGGCCTGTCAGTCAAGGTTTGGACTTGGCAAGGCATTGCCGACTTTATCGACGGCCTCTGACATATGAGCCGCTCCGCCCTCGTCGTAGGCATCGACAGCTACCCTAGAACACCCTTGAACGGCTGCGTATCCGACGCGAAGGCCATTGGTCGGTCTCTGGCTCGCCACCACGACCAAGGGCTGAATTTTCAGGTCGATACGTTGCTGAGTTCCGAGGCCGCGGTGACGCACCAAGCACTGGCTGACCGAGTCGAGCGCCTGTTCGAGCGCAAGAATGATGTCACCGTCTTCTACTTCGCTGGTCATGGGGCGCGTCATGCGCAAGAGGGCTATCTCTTGTCTCAAGAGGAGAAGCCGCGAACCGGCCTGTCCATGACCGAGCTAATGCGCATCGCCGACGCTTCACCGGCCAAAGAGCGGGTCATCATTCTTGACTCATGCCATGCCGGTGCAGCGTCAGACTTCGCGCCCTCAGGGCTCGAACCGGGCGTCGCGGTGCTGGCCGGGTGCGGCGGGAACGAAAAAGCCGTTGAGGCCGGCGGACGGGGCCTTTTCACCCGCCATGTGTGCGACGCGCTGGATGGTGGCGCGGCCGACGTGCGCGGTTTCGTGACCATCGCTAGCGTCTTCGCTTATATGAACGAGGTGCTTACCGTGCACGAACAAGCACCCATGCTGCACGCAAATTGGCGAGAGCTCACGAAGCTCCGACGGGCGGTCCCCTCCGTGTCCGATGACCATCTGCGTCGGATCACGGGATTCTTCTCTCGAGCCGGGGATGCCTTGCAACTCGATCCATCCTACGAACCGACAGCCGACCCGAACCACCCCGAGAATGAGGCAAGCTTCGGCATTCTGCAGGCCTATCGCGCCGCTCGGCTGCTGGAGCCGGTAGGAGTTCCGCATATGTACGACGCCGCGATGCAGAGCCTGACCTGCCAGTTGACACCCTTGGGCCGTTTCTACTGGCGTTCGGTTGATAAGGGGCTGATTTGATCGCCGTGGGGATTACCGGTCATCAGGACCGAGAAGGGCTGGACTGGGCTTTCGTAGAGGATGAGATCACCCGGGCGCTTGAGGCGGTCCCTCGGCCATTTGACGGTTTGAGTTCGTTGGCGATCGGCGCTGACCAAGTATTCGCGCAAGCCGTGCTCAAGGCGGGCGGAAAGCTCGTTAGCGTCATTCCTGCCCACGACTACGAAACGACCTTCCAAGGGCGTGATCGCCTTGCTTATCTCGAGCTGTTACATCGCTCGGTACCGGTTGAGCTCCCGCTTGAAAGTGGAGGACAGCAAGCCTTCTTCAGGGCCGGGCGCTGGATCGTCGACCACGCGGACCTGATGATCGCCGTCTGGGATGGACAGCCCTCGAAAGGTCTCGGCGGCACCGCCGATGTGGTGGACTACGCCCGGCTGAAGGGCCGGCCCTGCCTGCACATAAATCCCTTTGACCGATCTGTGGTGCAGCTCTAGCACTTTGGGGCCTTGCCTCGGAGATGCTATGATCGATGCTGTCCGCCCGGGTGCCCCCTAGGGTGCGGTGACCAGGCCGCGGCCCCTGTCCTCGGCCCCGGCACGCGGATCAACCGCTGACGGGCGCGCCGTGCTTAGCAGTTGCAATCGCACGTCTTCGCCGGCGTTCTTATCTAGGCTGCCGAGGTGTTCCCACCACAACGCCGCGACGCCGGCGGCGTGCGGACAGGCCATGCTGGTGCCGCTGAGCGAAACTAGGCCGCCGCCGGCTTGAGCCGACCGAATGTCGACTCCTGGCGCGACCAGTTTGACCGCGCCGTTCGAGAAGGGCGCTACTGTGTTGACCTTATCGCCTCTCGCCACCGCCCCAATGGACAGCACGCCTTGGGCGGCGGATGGCAGGGACGCGCTCAGCCGAAACCGAGGATCATCGTCGACCCGGCTCTCGTTTCCAGACGCGGCCACCACCAGGCCAGACGCCTGAAAGGCCTGATACGCGGACACTACCTGCATCACGGCGTCGAAGGCGCGCAGGTTCTCGCGGTAAGATTCGAGGGCGTGCGAGGTCGCCAAGGCGATCGGCCAGCCACTCGTTTGAACGAGGCGCTCCACCAGACCAGGAAAGTCAAATCCAAGGGACATAGAAATCACATGGGCACCACGCTCCAGCGCCCACGTCATGCCCTTGAGCAACATGACCGAGTCACCCGCGCCGTCGTTCCCCAGAACTTTGCCGATCAGGGCGTGATCGACGCCACGGGCAACGCCAATACGAACTCCGTCGATGTCGCGGCCGAAGATGGTTCCGGCGCAGTGTGTGCCATGTCCCTCAACGTCCCCGTCCCCGTCACCGCTGAAGTCGCATTGGATTAGATCAACGCCCGAGAAGGCGGGATGGGCGGCGTCGATGCCGGTGTCCAGAACCGCCACCGTGACCCCCGCGCCCGTCGCGGAACTCAAGTCCGCCCGTACCGAGGAAATACCCCAAGAATTGCCTGCCTCGGCCTTGGAGCTCTTGAAAGGCCGGATCAGCCGTGTGGGCATGGCGGGGGCGACGGCGAGCACCCGATCATCGCGACGCGCATCCGCCGCCTCGTCCGCAGTCAAGTTCGACTGCTCAATCTGAAGTTCTACATCGGCTAGAGCGCGGGCGATCACGGCGTTATCCGTCGGGCCTCTGTAGCGCTCGGAGGCTTGAGTATGGAGCGGCACGACGTCGCGTGTCCGCACGATCAGATAATCATCCATGGTGTAGCGATATCACCAGTTGCGTTGACCTGCTGACTAGCTGAAGACCCAAGACTTGACCATCGTCGAGGCGCAGCCCGCGAGCAAAATGGGCCTAAGGAAGAGACATCGTGAAAATCCCCGTGTTCCTGAGCCGTCCCCAGCCGCATCTGAAGGTGCAGGAGACGTTTATGGCCGCACTGACCGACCGGCTGATCGAGCGCGGACTCGAGCCGCTGACCTTGGGCGTCAGCACCTACGATTGCGACGCCCCACTCGTCGGCATCCGACGGATGATGGCTTCGAGCTGCGGCTTAATTTCGGTCGCCTTGCGACGGACTCACTTGGCGACTGGTGCATCACGGGCCGGCGCAGACGTCACCCCATATGAGGAGCAGCCCCTTTCGGACGTCTGGCTGACGAGCTCCTACTGCCAAATCGAACCCGCGATGGCCTTTCAGCTAGGACTTCCGATCTTAATCCTGCGCGAAAAGGGCGTTCTGGCCGAGGGCGTTCTGGAGAGGGGCGTCACCGGACTCTATTTACCCGAGTTCGAGGTTGAGCGAGGCACCGAGTTTCTGGAAAGCGAGGAGTGCAAGCAGCTGCTAGCCAGCTGGGAAAGCCATGTCCGCCGGGTATTCGAGCTTCGTGGTCTGCCACCCAAGCTGTACTGACGACGCACTCGACTAGATGCCCCCGCAGAAGGCGGACACCGCACAGATCTCCAAAGCGTCATACGTGGACAATCTGCTGCTCTTTGGAGAGATAAATCCATCCGCTGAGCCACTCTTAAGTGGTTTTGAGCCACTTCTAAGTGGTCCCGACAATGTGGTAGGCCCGGAGGGACTCGAACCCCCAACCAGACCGTTATGAGCGGTCGGCTCTAACCATTGAGCTACAGGCCCCCAAGTCGCGCCCTGGCGGTAGGGGTTTCGCCTAGCAGGCGCGGGCGCGGCTTGCCAAGCGGGGGCGGGCAAGAAGGCGATCTTTCGGCGATTTCACGAAGATGAACGGAAACTGCCACGGCGCACGGGCGTTGGTTCAGGCGAGAACGGCCAAGGTCGTTGCAACGGATCGGCGAACGCGCCGGTCCCGGATCGCTCACGGAGAAGACTGCATGACCCGCACCCTGGCCGCCGCCCCCCTGAAGACCCTGTCGTTGAAGACCGTCGCCCTGGGCGGCGCCGTCGCCGCCGCCGCCTTCCTGGCCGCCGCCACGCCGCGCGCCATGGCTCAGACGGCCGAACCCATGGGAGCCATGCACATGATGCAACCCGCGCCGTCGCTGAACCTGTCGGCCTATGGCGAGGTCAAGGCCGCGCCGGACATGGCCACCATCACCTTCGGCGTGCAAACTGAGGCCGTAACGGCTCAGCAAGCCATGCGTGACAACGCCACGCAAATGACGCGCGTCGTCGCCGCCCTGCGTCGCTCGGGCATTGCTGAACGCGATATCCAGACCTCCGGTCTGAACCTGGCGGCGCAATACGACTACGTCCAGAATGAACCAGCCAAGCTGCGCGGCTATCAGGCGGTCAACCGCGTGACGGTGGTCATCAACGACCTGAGCAAGGTCGGCACGACGGCCGACGCCGTGGTCGCCGCCGGCGTCAACCAGATCGACGGCATCAGCTTTGGCCTGAAGGATCCGACCGCCGCCGAAAACCAGGCGCGCCAGCTGGCCGTGCGCAACCTGCAGGCCAAGGCCCAGCTGTACGCCCAATCGCTGAACGTCCAGCTGTCGGGCATCCGCAACCTGACCGAGGGCGGCGGCTATTCGCCCCCGCCCCCGATGCCGATGTTCGCCGCCCGCGCCGTGTCGATGGACCGGGCCGAGAGCACCCCGGTTTCGGCCGGCGAACTGACGGTGCGGATCGACATCACGGGCGTCTACGACATCGCCCGCTGATCGCATCGATCGGATAAAGAAAAGGCCCGCCGTCGCCGGCGGGCCTTTTTGCATTCTGAGAGGCGAAGCGCCTTAGCCGGCGGTCTTGATCGCGTTGGCGTCGTCCAGCAGGACCACGTTCGGGTTCCACTGGCGCGCCTCTTCCTGCGGCAGCTGGCCGTAGGTGACCACGATCACCTTGTCGTTCTTCTGCACCAGGCGGGCGGCGGCGCCGTTGACGCCGATGACCTTGGAGCCGCGCGGCGCCTCGATCGCATAGGTGGTGAAGCGCGCGCCATTGGTGATGTTCAGCACATCGACCTGTTCGTGCGGATAGATGCCGGCGGCGTCCAGCAGGTCCATGTCGATGGCGATCGATCCTTCGTAATCGAGATCGGCCTGGGTCACCGTGGCGCGGTGCAGCTTGGACTTCATCAGGGTGACCAGCATCGTGCGGTCTCCAGCAAGAAAAACGCGGGGCGCAGGCCCTCGCTCACAGGCGGCTCATATAGGGATTTCCGGGCCTCGCATCAATCCGCACGCTGCGTCGCAGCAATCGGGTGCGGCTGCGAACGCCAGGTCAACCGACGGATTGCACGCGCGTCATTTGACGACGGCCCGCGTCCCCCTATGCTGGCGACGCCATTTCCGGCCTGCGAGCGCGCGTTTTCCCTCCGATGAAGCAATTCTTCCTGACGGTCCTTGGTGTCTTCACCGGGCTGATCCTGTTCGTCGTCGTCATTCCCGTTGTGCTGCTGACGGTCGCCGTCGCCTCGTCGTCCAAGCCGACGACGCCGGCGACCACCGTGCTGGAGCTGGACCTGCGCGGCGGCGTCAGCGACCAGCCGTCGTCCAATCCGTTCGCGGCCTTCGGCAGTTCGGGCCTGGCCCTGACGGACGTGGTCGATGGCCTGCATCAGGCCCAGAGCGACAGCAGCGTCAAGGCTCTGCTGATCCGCCTGCCGGAAAGCGGCATGACGCCCGCCACCGCCGACGAACTGCGCCAGGCCATCCACCGCTTCCGCAATGCCGGCAAGCCCGTCATCGCCCACAGCCAGGGCTTCGCCCCGTCGGGCGCGGTGATGTCCACCTATATGGTCGGGGCCTCGGCGTCGGAGCTGTGGATGCAGAACACCGCCGGCTTCCAGGCCACGGGCTTCTCGGCCGACAGCCTGTTCCTGGGCCGCGCCTTCCAGAAATACGGCGTCAAACCCGAGTTCGAACAGCGCTACGAGTACAAGAACGCCGTCAATGAATACACCCAGAGCGATTACACCGGCCCGCACCGCGAGGCGATGACGGCCTGGATGACGTCGATCTACGACACCGCCCTGGCCAACGCGGCCAAGGATCGCAAGACGACGGCCCCGGCGCTGAAGACGGTGATCGAGGCCGGCCCCTATTCGGCCGAGCAGGCGCTCAGCAACCGGCTGATCGACAAGGTGGGCCAGGTCGAAGAGGCCGAGATCGCCATCAAGACCCGCGCCGGCAAAGGCGCCGAGATCGTCGAGTTCGGCAAATACGCCAGCCAGAAGGGCGAACGCACGGGTTCGGGCAAGAACGCCATCGCCATCGTCGGCGGGGAGGGGGCCATCGTCACCGGACGCGGCGGCGGCGCCAGCTTCGGCGGCGGCTCGTCCATCCATTCCGACGACACGGCCGAGGCCATCTACGACGCGATAGAGAACAAGAGCGTCAAGGCGATCGTCTTCCGCGTCTCTTCGCCGGGCGGTTCGCCCGAAGCGTCCGAGCAGATCCTGGCCGCCGTGCGCGCGGCGCGGGCGGCGGGCAAGCCGGTGGTGGTGTCCATGGGCGCCTATGCGGCCTCGGGCGGTTACTGGATCAGTTCCGAGGCCGACTGGATCGTGGCCCAGCCGACGACCCTGACCGGCTCGATCGGCGTGTTCGGCGGCAAGTTCGTGCTGGCCGATGCGCTGGGCCGGTTCGGCGTCGACATGCGTGGGCTGACGGTGGGCGGGGACTACGCCGACGCCTTCTCGCCGACGCAGGAGTTCACGCCCCAGCAGCGCGCGGCCTTCGCCGGTTCGATGGACCGGATCTACGACGACTTCATCACCCGTGTGGCGACGGGCCGCAAACTGTCGCCGGACCGGGTGCGCGAAATCGCCAAGGGACGCGTCTGGACCGGCGCTCAGGCCCTGCCGCTGGGTCTAGTCGACCAGCTGGGCGGCGTGACCGAGGCGGTGAACAAGGCCCGCCAACTGGCAAAGATCCCCGACAACGAGCCTGTCCGCTTCAAGCATTTCCCCAAGCAGCAGTCGCCGTTCGAGGCCCTGTCGGAAATGTTCGGCGTCCAGACCGAGGCCGCCAAGGCCCTGGTCATGCTGGGCGGCGTCATGGCCGATCCCCAGGCCCAGGCCGTGATGCGCCGGATCGACAGCGACCGGATGCGCAGCCAGGGCGCGGTGGTTCTGGCCGATCAGCCGATCTTTTGACGGGCGCGGCGCACGCGACCGTGCGTCGCGGTCCATTGACCGCAGGCCCCGATGGACCGACATTGCGTATCAGGCGTTCCTCGGATCGCCTGAAAGGATGATCCATGTTCCAGCCTGAACGTCTCGCCGCCATCGGCCATGCCGCCCGCCGCCGTCCCAACGGCCTGGTGGCGTCCGTCATGTGGGTCGCCGGCATGATCGCCGCCGTCTGCGCCATGGCGGTCGGCGCCGTCCTCGCCGTTTTCACCGCTGCGGCCGTGGCGGTGATCGCCCTGTTCGCCGGCGTTCTGGTCTTTCTGGTCGGTCTGGTCATGCGCACCCGCCGCAATATTGCGCCGCGTCGCCGCAACAGCGATCCCGACCTGATCGAGGCCCACAAGGTGGATGGCGCCTGGGTCGCCTATGGCTGGGAGCGCAACGGCCGCTGAGCCGACGCCGCCCATGACGTCCTACATCGACGCGCCTTCGCCCAACTTCGACGCGCGCCGTGCGCCGCCGGACATGCTGGTGTTGCACTATACCGGCATGCAGACCGGCGAGGCCGCTCTGGCCCGCCTGCGCGACCCGGAGGCCAAGGTTTCGGCCCACTATCTGGTCGAGGAAGACGGTCGCGTCTTTCAGCTGGTGCCCGAGGAGCGCCGCGCCTGGCACGCCGGCCGCGGCGTCTGGCAGGGCGAGGACGACTGCAACGCCGCCTCCATCGGCATCGAGATCGTCAATCCCGGCCATGAGTTCGGCTATCGCGCCTTCCCCGAAGCGCAGATCGCAGCCGTCATCGCCCTGATCTCCGACATTCGCAGCCGCTGGACCATCGCCGACAACCGCATCATCGCCCATTCCGACCTGGCGCCGGATCGCAAGGAAGATCCGGGCGAGCTCTTCCCCTGGAAACGCCTGGCCGAGGCCGGGCACGGCCTGTGGTTCGAACCGGCGGCCGAACGGGTTCAGGCCTTGGGCGGCCTGTTGCAGAAGGGCGATCAGGGCATCGGCCCGATGGTGCTCAGCGCCGGCCTGCATCGGCTGGGCTACGGCCTGAAGGCCAGTGGCGACTACGACGCCGCCGTCGAAACCGCCGTCCGGGCCTTCCAGCGTCATTGGCGCCCGGCCCGCGTCGACGGCGTCGCCGACGGCGAAACCCGCGCCCGCCTGGTCGGCCTGCTCCAGCTGGCCAGCGCCGAGAGCGTCACGGGCGTATTGAATTGACGTTCGCGCCGCTAGCGCGCATCTAGCGCGCGCCAGACGGCTGGGCGGTCGCGGCGGACTTCGCGTCCGTCGAGGAAAGTCCGGGCTCCACGGTGAAAAGGCGGCGGATAACTTCCGCCCGGGGTGACCCGAGGGATAGCGCCACAGAAAGCAAACCTCCGGCCTTGCGAGGCCGGTAAGGGTGAAAGGGTGGGGTAAGAGCCCACCGCGGACCTGGCAACAGGGACGGCATGGCAAGCCCCGCCTGGAGCAAGACCAAATAGGGACATCGCGCGGGCTTGCTCGCGGGGCTCACCGCCTCAGATGTCCGGGTAGGTCGCGAGAACCGATCAGCAATGGTCGGTCCAGAGGAATGATCGTCGCCGATCCGGGCCTCGGCCTCGGATCGGAACAAAACCCGGCTTACAGGCCGTCTGGCATACTTTTCTTTAGGCCTATCGGCCTTCGGCCTGCTTGAGGCCGATTTTCTCGGCCTACCGCGCTTCGCGCTGCTTGAGGCCGACTTTTTTCTTTGGGCCTATCGGCCTTTGGCCTACTTGAGGCCCGGAGGGTTGGCGTTGGCGCCCTCCCTAAGCGCGTCGCCTAATCCGAGTTTGGATTATCCCCGCATTTCAGTGTTCTGGCGGCGGTCCCGCGCTTTCGCGCACGTTAACCTATTGTCTGGCAATGGAAGGTTAGAACGCCTCACAGCCTGTGAATACTTTGTTTGTTCCGTGTATGTTCCAGGCCTTTTAGCGTGCTTAAGTCGTCACACGTCAAAACATGGTTAAATCTTGGCCTTGATCCCATTGAGGCCCATTTCATCCCATGCTATCCCAGCTTCATGATTTGGGGCTGAGAGGCGGGCGCGGCGGGCGTTCGTCAGGGCATCTAGGGACGGGCCGAAGGGCTCGATTGGACAGGGCGTGTTTCTCTCGACCTATGAGAAGCAGCTGGACGGCAAGCGCCGTCTCCTCATCCCCAACGATTTCCGCACGACCGAAAACGGCGCCGCCGGCGGCGTCTTCATCTTTCCTTCGATCGAGGCCGACTGCCTGGAAGCGGGCGGCGACCGCCTGTTCGCCGTCTATGCCGAAATGATCGAAGCCCTGCCGTTCGGCTCCGAGGAGCGTTCGGCGCTGGAGTGGCAGGTGATGGGCGAGCAGGTGCGTCTGGCCTACGATTCCGGCGGTCGGATCACCTTGCCCGAGGCGCTGTGCGCCGAGGCGGGTTTGGGCGACACCGTCGTCATCGTCGGCCTGAACGACCGTTTCCAGATCTGGTCGCGCGAGAAATGGGCGGCCCGCCGCGCCGAACAGCGCGCCCTGGCCAAGGCCGGCATGGCCCAGATCGGCGCCTTGAAGCTGGCGGCCCAGATGAAGCTGGCGGGAGGCGGATCGTGACGGACGCTCCCCCCAATTCTCCCCATGCCCCCGTCCTGCTGGCCGAGGTCATCGAGGCCCTGGCGCCCGCGCCCGGCGATGTCGTGATCGACGCCACCTTCGGCGCCGGCGGCTATACCCGCGCCATCCTGAAGACCGGCGCCCAGGTCATCGGCCTGGATCGCGACCCGACGGTCCAGCCGCACGCCGACGCCGTCGTCGACGACTTCCCCGGCCAGTTCCAGCTGATCCGCACCCCCTTCTCAGGTTTGGCCCAAGCCTTCGCCGACAGCGGCAAGGCGAAGCTGGACGGCGCCGTCTTCGACATCGGCGTCTCGTCGATGCAGTTGGATCAGGCCGAGCGGGGCTTCTCCTTCATGCGCGACGGTCCGCTGGACATGCGCATGTCCGATGAAGGCGCGACCGCGGCCGACATCGTCAACACCTGGGACCACGGTCCTCTGGCTCACATCTTCAAACTGTATGGCGAAGAGCGCCAGTCGGGCCGCGTCGCCACCGCCATCCTGCGTCGCCGCGCCGAGCAGCCGTTCACCCGCACCCTGGATCTGGCCGAGGTGGTCGAAAAGGCTCTGGGCGGCCGTCGCGGCGCGCCCATCCACCCGGCGACCCGCGTGTTCCAGGCCCTGCGCATCGCGGTCAATGACGAACTGGGCGAGCTGGAACGCGGTCTGGAGGCGGCCGAGGCGACGCTCGCCCCCGGTGGACGCCTCGCCGTCGTCACCTTCCATTCGCTGGAAGACCGCATCGTCAAGGCCTTCCTGACCGAGCGCACGGGCAACAGCCCCGCCGGTTCGCGTCATGCGCCGATGGCCGTCGATCCGCGCAAGCCCAGCTTCACGCTTCAGTTCAAGGGCGCGCGCGAAGCGGACGACGAAGAGCGTTCCACCAATCCCCGCGCCCGCTCGGCCAAGCTGCGCGCCGCCGTGCGCACCGACGCCCCGGCCTGGGGTCGGATCGACGGGAGAGCGGCGGCATGACCACGGCGCCCTTCTTCACCTACTCCCGCACCGCCCTTCAGCGCCTGTTCGACTGGAAGGTGCGTGGCGTGCGCTGGGTCGAGATCATCGGCGTGGCCCTGGTCGCGATCATGATCGTGTCGGTCTATGCCGCCAAGGCCGCCGCAGCGCGTGAGAGCAGCCGCATCGCCCAGATCGAACAGGACATCCGTGAGAACGGACAGCGCGTCCGCCTGCTGCGCGCCGAGGTCGCCCGTCTGGAGCAGCCGGCGCGTCTGGAAAGCCTGTCGCGCCAGATCGGCATGGCGCCCGTCGCCGTCGCCCGTCAGGCCAAGGAAGGTCAGCTGACCGCCCTTAAACCCGTCCCCACTCAACCCGCCGCGTCTGCGCCTGCGGCCGCGCCGGCGCCCGCCGCCGTCGCCGATGACGCGCCCGTCCCAACGCCTTCGCCGGAGCCGGCGCAGTGAGCGTTCAGGATCATCGCTACCACCGCCCCGCGCCGGGCGCCGATTTCCAGGAACGGCTGCAAGGCCGCCTGTCGCCCTTCTGGCGCTGGCTGACGGAACTGGTCTGGCGGCTGGAGCACGGCTTCGAGCGCGCCCGCGCCGACGCTCGCCCGGAAGAGGACACGCGCGTCCGCATCTTCCTGATCCTGATCGTCTTTTCCTGCGTCTTCGGCGGCCTGGCCATCGGCGCATCGTATAAGGCCCTGTTCGCCCCGGCCAACGGCCTGGGACGCGGCGTCAATCCGAACGCCCTGGTGCGCGGCGACCTGACGGATCGCAATGGAGAGCTGCTGGCCACCAACATCGTCCACTACGGCCTCTACATCGACCCCGCCGAGATCTGGGATCGCGATCTGGCCTATCGCCAGATTCGCCGCGCCCTGCCGCGCATCTCCGCCGAGCGACTGAAGAAGGTGTTGGGCGGCGACCGTCGCCTGATCGCCCTGACCGGCCTGACGCCTCAGGAAAAGGCCGCCGTGCACGACCTGGCGCTGGGCGGCGTCACCTTCGAGCCCGAGGATCGTCGCGCCTATCCGCTCGGGACCTCGGCCGTCCACCTGATCGGCGACGCCGACACGGGCGGGCAGGGCGTCTCGGGCGCCGAACTGGCCTTCAACGACGAGATCCGCGCGGCGGGTCAGCGCGGCGAGGCCTTCCCCCTGTCCATCGACCTGCGCGTGCAGGGCGTGCTGGAAAACGAACTCGCCGCCGCCGCGATCAAGAACCAGGCGAAGGGCGCCGTCGGCATCGTCACCGACGTCCAGACCGGCGAGGTGCTGGGCATGGCGTCCTGGCCGACCTTCAACTCGGCCGATCGCGGCGCGGCGCCCGACGGCGCCACGCTGAACCGCGCGGTTTCGGGCCACTACGAAATGGGCTCGGTGTTCAAGACCTTCACCGTCGCCGCCGGCCTCGACACCGGCCGGGCCGACATGAACACCCTGTTCGACGCCTCCCAGGCCTTCCAGATCGGCGATCGCAAGATCAAGGACTTCCACGCCCAGAACCGGGTGATGACCTTGGAAGAGGTCTATCTGCACTCCTCCAACATCGGCACGTCGCAATTGGCGGTGCAGATGGGCCCCAACACCATGCGCGACTATTTCCGCCGCCTGGGCCTGCTGGACGCCGCCAAGATCGAGCTGAAGGAATCGGCCAAGCCCGTCGTGCCGCGTCGTTGGGACAACTCGACCCTGGCGTCGCTGTCCTTCGGCTACGGCATCATGATCACCCCGGCCCAGATGGTTCAGGCCATGGGCGCCCTGACCAATGGCGGTCGGATGATCCCGCTGTCGCTGCGCAAGGGCGGCGCCCGCAACGTCCAGCCGCAACAGGTCGTCACCGAAGAGACCTCGCGCGCCATTCTCGACCTGCTGCGTCGCAACGTCGTCAAGGGTTCGGGCGGGTTCGCCGATGCGCCGGGCCTGCGGGTCGGCGGCAAGACCGGCTCGGCCAACAAACTGGTCGGGGGTCGTTATGACCCCAGCCACGCCCTGGGCTCCTTCGCGGCGGTCTTCCCCGTCGATGGCCCGCTGAACGGCAAACGCTACGCCATCCTGATCGTGATGGACGAGCCGGGGACCTATCCCAAGACCGGCGCCTATGTCGCTGCGCCGGCCGTGCACAATATCGCCGACCGCATCGCCGGCTTCTTGGGCGTCGAACGCCGCGACGACCGCTGGCGCACGGCCTCGGGCGAGAAGATCCCGCAGTATCAGGACGTGGCGGGGGACGGGCTTTGAGCGCGCTTCACCTGTCCGACCTGCTGCGCCGCGACGTGTCCTCGGACCCGGTCATCACAGGCGTCACCGCCGACAGCCGCAAGGTCTCGCCCGGCGCCCTGTTCGTCGCCCTGCCGGGCACGGCCGCCGACGGCCGCGCCTTCATCCCCCAGGCCTTGGCGCAAGGGGCCGCTGCGGTTCTGGCGCCGACCGATACGCCGGATGGCGCGGCGCCCGTTCTGGTCACCTCGGGCGACGTGCGCCGGGCCTACGCCATCGCCGCGCGCGGCTTCTACGGCGCCCAACCCAAGACCTGCGTCGCCGTCACCGGCACCAACGGCAAGACGTCGGTCGCCACCTTCTGCCGCCAGATCTGGGCCGGGATCGGCCATAAGTCCGCGAGCATGGGCACGCTGGGCGTCATCGGTCAGAAGGGCGTCAAGACCTACGCCCTGACCGGCCCCGGCCTGACCAGCCCCGACGCCGCCGAGGCCGCGCGCCTGATGGCTGAACTGGCCGCCAAGGACGTGACCCACGTCGCGCTGGAGGCCTCGTCTCACGGCATCGATCAGCGCCGCCTGGACGGGGTCGCGTTGAAGGCCGCCGCCTTCACGAACCTGACCCAGGACCACCTCGATTATCACGGCACCATGGCGGACTACCGCGCCGCCAAGATGCGCCTGTTCGAGACCCTGCTGCCGCGCGGCCGCACCGCCGTGCTGAACGCGGATTCCGACGCCTATTCGGTCTTCGCCGCGGCCTCGATCATGGCGGGCCTGGGCGTCATGGGCGTGGGCGAGCGCGGTCGCGACCTGACCCTGATCGGCCGTCGCGCGACGCCTGAGGGCCAGCGTCTGAGCATCGACGTGCGCGGCGACATCCGCGAAATCCTGCTGCCCCTGGCCGGCGCGTTTCAGGCGTCCAACGCCCTGGTGGCGGCCGGTCTGTGCATCGCCGCCGGCGATCCCGCCGACGCCGTTATCGGCGCGCTGGAAGGCCTGACCGGGGCGCAAGGCCGCCTCCAACGCATCGACGGCGGGCAGGAAGGCCGGGGCGAGGTCTATGTCGACTACGCCCACACGCCAGACGGGCTCGAGACGGTGCTGAACGCGCTGCGTCCCCACGCGACCGGACGCCTGATCGTCGTCTTCGGCGCCGGCGGCGACCGCGACCGTGGCAAGCGCCCCCTGATGGGCGAGATCGCCGGGCGTCTGGCCGATATCGCCATCGTCACCGACGACAATCCGCGGTCCGAAGACGCCGCCGCCATCCGCGCCCAGGTCCGCGCCGGCTGCCCGGACGGGATCGAGATCGGCGACCGCCGCGCCGCCATCGAGGCCGCCGTCGAAATGATGCGTGACGGGGATGTGGTGGTCATCGCCGGAAAAGGGCATGAACAGGGTCAGATCGTCGCGGGCGTGACCCACCCCTTCGACGACGCCACTGTCGCGTCCGAGGCCCTGTCTCTCTATGCCTGAAAACTCCGCCCGCCCGCTCTGGTCGGCCGCCGAAGTCGCCGCCGCCACGGGCGGCGTGCTGCACGGCGACGACCGCCCGATTACGGGCCTGACCTACAACAGCCGCGAGATCGTCCCCGGCGATCTGTTCCTGGCGCTGAAGGGCGAACGCGACGGACATCAGTTCGCCAGCGGCGCCTTCGCATCGGGCGCTGCGGCCGCCCTGGTCGAACACCCGGTCGAGGGCGGCCCTTGCGTCGTCGTGCCCGACACCTTGCGCGGCCTCGAAGCCCTGGGCGTCGCCGCTCGCGAGCGCGCGCCCCATGTAAGGCGCGGAGCCGTCACCGGCAGCGTCGGCAAGACCAGCGTCACCCAGGCGATCAAGGCGGGCCTCGACCTCGCCGGTCCCGCCCACGGCTCGATCAAGAGCTACAACAACCACATCGGCGTGCCCCTGACGCTGGCCCGGATGCCGGTCGAGACCCAGCGCGCCGTGTTCGAGATCGGCATGAATGCGCCGGGCGAGATCGCGCCGCTGTCGCGCTTCGTCGCCCCCCACGCCACCTGCGTCACCACGGTCGGTCCGGTCCATATCGAGGCCTTCGCGGACGGCGAGGCCGGGGTCGCGCGTGAAAAGGCGACCATCTTCCAGGGTCTGGTCCCGGGCGGTGCGGCGGTGGCGAACGGCGACGTCGCCTTCTCGTCTGTCCTGTGCGACGCGGCCAAGGCGGTCGGCGCGCGCCTGCTGACGTTCGGATCCGACGCCGGCCATGACGCCCGCCTGCTGGACTTCCGGCCGGACGCCGAGGGCGCGGCGGTCGCCGCCGAACTGTTCGGGCGACGCATCGACTATCGCCTGGCCCAGTCCGGCGCCCATTGGGGCCTGAACAGCCTGTGCGTGCTCTTGATGCTCGACGCCCTGGACGTGCCGCTGGACACGGGCCTGGAGGCGCTCGCCCGGTTCCAGCCTCTGGCCGGACGTGGCCAGACGCGCACGGTCACGACGCCGGATGGCGCCTTCACCCTGATCGACGAAAGCTACAACGCCAATCCGCTGTCCATGGCCGCCGGGTTCAAGACCCTGGGCGCGCGCTCGACCTCGGGCCGCCGCGTGGTGGTGCTGACCGATATGCTGGAGCTGGGCGAGCAGAGCCGCGACCTGCATGAAGGCCTCGCCGGCCCCATCGACGCCGCCGGCCTCGACCTGGTCCACGCCGCCGGTCCCGAGATGCGTTGGCTCTACGACGCGCTTCCGGTCTCGCGACGCGGCGTCTGGCGCGCCACGGCGGCGGAACTGGCGGCCGAGGCGGCCCTGCTGGTCGCGCCCGGAGACATCGTCATGGTCAAGGGCTCGAACGGCTCCAAGGCCTCGCTGGTGGCCAAGGCGCTGGCCGATCTTCAAGGCCGCGACACGCCGCCCGCGACGCGATAGGGAAGCCGAATGTTTTACCTGCTCTATCTCTACTACGCCGACGTGGCGCACCAGTATCCGCTGCTGAACCTGGTTCAGTACCAGACGGTGCGCGTGGCCCTCGCCATGGCCACCGCCATGATCGTCGCCGTCGCCATGGGCAGCCGCTTCATCAACTGGATCCGCGCCAAACAGGGCCGGGGCCAGCCGATCCGCGACGACGGCCCGGTGTCCCATCTGTCCAAGGTCGGCACCCCGACCATGGGCGGTCTGATGATTCTGGCCGGCATCGGCGTGGCGGTGCTGCTCTGGGGCGACCTGACCAACCCCTACATCTGGATCGTCAGCTTCGTGACGGCGGCCTTCGGCGTGCTGGGGTTCATCGACGACTACGCCAAGGTGACCAAACAGACCTCGGCCGGCCTGACCTCGAAACAGAAGCTCCTGGCCCAGACCGTCGTCGCCGTCGTCGCCGGCGTCCTGACCGTGCTTTGGATGACGGTGTCGCCGACCTCGCCGGGGCTTGAGACGTCGATCGCCTTCCCCTTCTTCAAGGCCGTGCTGCTGAACATCGGCTGGTTCTATGTGGCGTTCGCGGCCTTCACCATCGTCGGCTTCTCCAATGCAGTGAACCTGACCGACGGTCTGGACGGTCTGGCGACCGTGCCGGTGATGATGGCGGCGGGCGCGTTCGGCGTGATCAGCTACCTCGCCGGCAACTTCGTCTTCGCCCAGTATCTTCAAGTCCACCACGTGCCTGGCGCGGGTGAACTGGCCATCTTCTGCGCGGCCATGATTGGCGGCGGCGCGGGCTTCCTGTGGTACAACGCCCCCCCGGCCAAGATCTTCATGGGCGACACCGGCTCGCTGGCTCTGGGCGGGGCGCTGGGCGCCATCGCCGTCACCACCAAGCATGAGCTGGTCCTGGGCATCGTCGGCGGCCTGTTCGTCATGGAGGCCGCCTCGGTCATGATTCAGGTCGGCTATTACAAGCTGACCAAGAAGCGCATCTTCCTGATGGCGCCGGTCCACCACCATTTCGAGAAGATGGGCTGGCCGGAATCCACGGTCGTTATCCGCTTCTGGATCATCGCCGGCGCCCTGGCCCTGCTGGGCCTGTCCACGCTGAAGCTGCGCTGATCCGATGATCTCCGTTCCCGGCTTTGAAGGCAGGCGGGTCGCGGTCTTCGGCCTGGGACGGTCGGGGATCACGGCCGCGCGCGCCCTTCAGGCCGGGGGCGCGATCCCGATTCTTTGGGACGACGGCGAGGCGGGCCGGGCGCAGGCGAAAGGCGAGGGCTTCACGGTCGAGGACCTGGCCGCCGCCGACTGGTCCGGCTTCGCCGCCCTGGTCCTGTCGCCCGGCGCGGCCCTGACCCATCCCAGGCCGCACTGGACCGTGGACCTGGCCCGCGCGGCCGGCGTGCCCGTCCTCGGCGACATCGAACTGTTCGCTCGCGCCCTGGCCTCGTATTCATCGTCATCCTCCGGCTTGACCGGGGGACCGCGCGTCGTCGCCATCACCGGCACCAACGGCAAGTCCACCACCACCGCCCTGATCGGCTGGGTGCTGAAGTCGGCGGGCCTGACGGTCCACGTCGGTGGCAATATCGGCGTCGGCGTCCTGGCCTTGCCCGAACCGACCCCTGACGCCGTCTATGTGATCGAGGTCTCCAGCTATCAGCTGGACCTGACCACGACCTTCGCCCCCGACGTCGCCATCCTGACCAACATCAGCCCCGACCACCTGGACCGCCACGGCGGCATAGACGGTTATGTCGCGGCCAAGCGCCGGATTTTCGCAAATCAGGGACGGGATGATGTGGCCTTGGTGGGCGTGGACGACACCTGGGGGCAGGAGATTGCATCTGAACTGTCCCATCGCGTCATCGCTATTTCCTCCTCCGCTCATCCCCGCGAAGGCGGGGACCCAGGGCTTTCGTCAGGAGACGATGCCAAGGATCAACGTCTTGCCCCATCCCTACCGGTGGAGCGCCCACAAAACTGGGTCCCCGCTTTCGCGGGGATGAGCGGAATTAAGACTCTGCCCGGCGCGATCTGGAGCGAAGGTCGCGAACTCGTAAATCTCACCGCCGCGCGCTCGCTTCCCGGCCGTCACAACGCCCAGAACGCCGCCTTCGCCTGTGCAACCGCCCGCGCGCTCGGCATTGACCACGACGCCGCCGTCGCCGGCCTGCTGTCCTTCCCCGGCCTGGCGCACCGCATGGAGGCGGTCGGGCGCCTCGGCTCCGTGCGCTTCATAAACGATTCCAAGGCCACCAACGCCGACGCCGCGCGTCAGGCCTTGGCCTCCTATCCGTCCGTCTTCTGGATCGCCGGCGGCGTGCCCAAGGCCGGCGGCATTAAGGATCTCGCCGACCTCTTCCCCCGCATCGCCAAGGCCTATCTGATCGGCGACGCGGCCCCGGCCTTCGCCGCCACACTGGCTGACACGCCCCACGTCATCGCCTGCACCCTCGACGCCGCCGTGGCCGCCGCCGCCGCCGATGCGGCCTCTGCCGGCGGCGACCAGATCGTCCTTCTGTCCCCCGCCTGCGCCAGCTTCGATCAGTTCAAGGACTTCGAGGCGCGCGGCGAGGCCTTCCGCGCCGCCGTCCTGGCTCTCGGCGCCGTCCCGGAAACCGCGTCATGAGCGCTCCCTACACCCCCGCCTTTTCCCGTAACGACCAAAGCCATGTGGCCCAGTGGTTCTGGACCGTGGATCGCGGCCTGCTGGGCGCGGCGCTCGCGCTGATGGCCCTGGGCGTCGCGCTTAGCTTCGCCTCCAGCCCCGCCGCCATCCTGGCCGATGAATCGATCACCGACCCCTTCCACTATTCCTGGCGGATGATGGTCTTTTCGGGCGTGGGGCTCAGCATCATGCTGACGACCTCGCTGATGTCACCGCGCGGCGTGCGACGCATCGCCGTCCTGGCCCTGTTCGGCGCCATCGTCGTGATGATGGCTCTGCCCTTCATCGGCGACACGGTGAAAGGGGCCGCCCGCTGGGTGAACTTCGGCCCCTTCAGCCTGCAACCGTCCGAGTTCGCCAAGCCCGGCCTGATCGTCTTCGCCGCCTGGATGTTCGCCGAGGCGCAAAAGGGCCAGGGGGTGCCCGGCGTGACTATCGCTTTCGGCTTCTACGCCCTGACCGTCTCGCTGCTGCTGATCCAGCCCGACATCGGCCAGACGCTTCTGATCACCACCACCTTCATGGCCGTCTTCTTCATGGCGGGCGTGCCGTTCAAATGGATGGCGGTTCTGGCCAGCCTGGGCATGGCGGGGCTGGTGTCGCTGTATTTCGTCTTCGGACACATGCGCGACCGCCTCAGCCGCTTCTTCTCGCCCGAGACCACCGACACCCATCAGATCGACAGCGCGTCCGAGGCCATCCGCGCCGGCGGCCTGCTGGGCCGGGGCATCGGCGAGGGCGTGATGAAGCGCCGCGTGCCCGACCTGCACACCGACTTCATCTATTCCGTCGGCGCCGAGGAGTTCGGCCTGATCCTCAGCCTGATCATGATCAGCCTCTATGCCTTCATCGTCATTCGCGGCATGCGCCGGGCGATGAAGCTGACCGACCCGTTCGAGCAGACGGCGGCGGCGGGCCTGTTCATGCTGATCGGGCTTCAGGCCTGCATCAACGTCGCGGTGAACCTGAACCTGATCCCGACCAAGGGCATGACGTTGCCCTTCATCAGCTATGGCGGCTCCTCCATGCTGGCCATGGGCCTGACCATGGGCTTTGCCCTGGCCCTGACGCGGCGCAGACCCGGCGCCTACGAACCCGGCGCCAGCCTGACCATGGGCCGGCGGTTGCTGTAGTTCTCTTTCGTCGTCCCGCGATCTCGCTACGCCAGTCGCAGGAGGACGAAAGAGCGGTTAGCCAGCCTTCTTTGACGAAAACATGCGGATGATTTCCTTCGCTTACCGCTCGCGATCGACCGTCTCCTGCCCACGCTGCAAAACCGTGCGATCCTGTCGCCGCCCCATTCCTCGCCGCACCGTTCCTGGCCGACATTAGACAGATTAGACGAATTAGACGGTGTTTTTGCCTGCCCACCGTTTGAACTTCAGAATATTCAGACCCTCTTTTTCGGAGCCTCGACGAGGTCGGCGAGGCGTTGGGCGGCGTCGGGGATGGCGACGCTGCGGG
>NZ_DAMBJX010000033.1:0-35820 GCF_032067225.1 Brevundimonas vesicularis
GTCCGGGCATTCGTTCGACCGACTTCGCGCCCGGCGCCAGCCGACCCGTCATTCGCGGCCTTAGCGGGCCGCGCGTCCAGGTGCTGACCAACGGTATCGGCCTGATCGACGCGAGCTCTGTCTCGCCCGACCACGCCGTGGCCACAGACCCGGCCGAGGCCAATCGTATCGAGATCATTCGCGGGCCCGCGACGCTGGTCTATGGCGGCTCGGCCATCGGCGGCGTGGTCAATGTTCTTGACGATCGCATCCCCACCGAGATCCCCGAAAGCGGCGTGTCCGGCGTGGTCTCCACCCAGGCGTCCAGCGTTGACGACGGCCGCAGCGCCTTCGGACGCATGACCGTCGGCAGTGGAAACTTCGCCTTCAACGTCGATGGGGTGAAGCGCAAGACCGACGACTATGACATCCCGGCCCCGGCCATTTCCGCCAGGCGCGCCGCCGCCGAAGGCACTGCGCGCGAGGACACCGGAACCCAGCCCAACAGCTATACCGATCTTGAAGCCTGGGGCGTCGGCGGTTCCTATATCGGCGACAAGGGCTTCGCCGGCGTCTCCTACAAAAACACCGACAGTGAATACGGCACGGTCGCCGAGGAATCGGTCTTCATCAAGCTGAACCAGAAGCGGTGGGACGCGCGCGGCGAATACCGTTTCGACAGCGGGCCCTTCTCGGCCCTGCGCGGCTCCTACGGCCATGCCGACTACACCCACACCGAGTTCGAGGCCGTGGGCGAGCCGGGCACCATCTTCAACTCCGATGGGTGGGAAGGCCGTGCGGACCTGGTCCAGCGCGAACGCAACGGCTGGAACGGCGCCATAGGGGTTCAGGCCCTGTCGCGTAACTTCGAGGCCATCGGCGAGGAGGCCTTCGTGCCCACCGTCAAGATCGACGAACTGGGCCTTTATACGGTGCAGCGTCTGGACCTCGGCAACCATGGCTTCGAGGGCGGCCTGCGCTATGACCGGCGCGAACTCAGCGGCACGCCCATCGGGGGCGCAAGCGAAGTCACGCGCGAGTTCGACAACTGGTCGGCGTCCGCCGCCGCCTTCATCCGCCCGACCGCCGGGCTGTTCCTGGGCCTCAGCCTGGCCCACAATGAACGCGCGCCCAGCGAGGTCGAACTGTTCGCCGATGGCGTTCACATCGCCACCGCCGCCTACGAGACCGGCGACCTGACGCTGAACTCCGAGAAGGTGACGACGCTGGAAGGCACCGCCCACTATGATCGCGGCCGTTTCACCGGCGATCTGCACGTCTATCACTCTTGGTACAACGGCTTCATCGACGAACGGCCGACGGGCGATCAGTTCTATTTCGAGGAAGAGGACGAGTTCTTCCCCATCTATCGGTTCGTCCAGACTGACGCCAAATTCTATGGCTTCGAGCTGGAAGGCGCCTATGCGCTTTGGCAGGACGGCGATCGCAAACTGTCGCTGGAAGGCGCGGCCGACTATGTCCACGCCCAGACGGACTTCGGACCTGCCGCGCGGATCCCGCCCTACTCCGTCACCGGACGTGTGGCCTGGACCTCGACCAGGTTCGACGCCAGCGCCGAGGTTCGCCACGTCGGAGAACAGGACAGGGTCGCCAACGAATTTGAACTGCCGACCGACGACTACACCCTGGTCAACGCCGCGGTCGCGGTCCGCCCCTTCGCCCAGCAGAACGTCACTCTGTTCGCCGAGGCGCGGAACCTGACGGACGAGGAAGCCCGTGAACACGTGTCCTTCCTCAAGGACATCGCCCCCCTGCCCGGCCGCAATCTTCGGGTCGGCGTCGCCTACCGCTTCTGACGAACCTCGAGCCTTCGGCGCAGCCTTGGTTGCGCCGAAGACTCACATGCGTCGGCGAACGCGAACCGCCTCCGTGCGTTGATCGCCCATGACCGACAAAGAACCCCGCAAAGTCCCGATTGGCTACGAAGACCGGCCCGACAAGCCGACACGCGGCGCCTTTCGCATCACGGCTCTCGCCATAGCGGCCGCAGCCGTCGTCTTCCTGACGCTGATCGCGGTCGTCGTCATGCGAAGCGGCGGGATCTAGGGGCTCAGGGCCTTCCGACCTGTATCGGGGGATGGCTTGCTGCACATCCTTCCCAAGCGCTTGAGCTTTTAGCCGGCGAAGTCGCCAGCCCGCGCAACCCCGCGGCCACCGGCCGCGAGGCTTTACTACGGACCGCGACAGATGATTGACTTGAACACCGCTACTGCGGGCGAACTCAATGGCGTCGAACTTTTGCGTGGCCATGGGTTTGAGATTGTCCGCTATCGTGAGGAACGCCGTCTGTTCACTAGCCTTCGCCAGCTCGACGAAGTGCCGGGTCTGGCCCAAAAACGGATGGCGTCGAAGCGCACCTTTACGTCGAAGCTGCCGACGCCAGCTAGGCGATGTCTTTATCAGAGCGGCGCCCGTAACCACGGTAGTTTGACGCTGGGAGAGATGCCGCGGTATGGACCCTTGGGATGTACGGTGGGACTTTATGGTGTTTTGGGTGCGGGAGCACGCACTGGCTTTGGTAGTGTATTTGGCATGATCGCTGTCCCCACCTAACCGATGGCCTTGAAATCCGTCATTTCGCTCCGTCTCGAATGCGCCAAATGCGGACATTGGCACATGACTAAACGCTCAACCTCGCGCCCCACTACAGAAGCCGCACCACGGCCGAAAGCGGGCAGAGGAAACGGCGGGCCGGCTTTGAGATTTGATCCTCTCACTCTCAGTGAGCTGCGCAAATCATAGACGTCGAAGTCGAGGCCAGACGTAGATGACGAACGACGAAAACGTCCCAGGCTGGCGACCAATCAGCCCGCCCGAAGAGGCCGGGCCAGAAACAGTACGCTCCCCGCCTATGTGGCCAACGGCCTGATTGGTTTGCACGTGCGGGGTTGGTGGCCCGGCGTCCTTCATAAAGGGTGGGGATCCGCCGAGCCACCGTGTTCCTACGGAGGGGAACGCGGCCCCGTAGTCTGAACATGACGGCGTAACCCGTTAGTTGGAGTTCATGCGGAGGTCTCTACGACCCTTTCTGGACTTCAATCTTCCAACGCGACGTCGTCGGCAGATGAGCCGACAGAGCTGACCGCTACGGACGAAGGCTCGTATCCGCCGTCAGGCTTCTCGCGGGTCGTGATGAACATGACCCGTGGATAAGGATCCGTCCGTGCGCATGTGACGAGCACGTCCTCGAAATGTTGGTTCGCCAGAGCGGCGTTGAGATCAGGCAAAACGGCGGCTGCGTCGCCCCGTCCTAGATCAAGCTTGGAAACGCTAGCCCGGCCTGCGCTCACGGCAATGTTTACGATTACCTGGCGCTCGCCGCAGTCAAACTTATACGACGCCGACCAGGTTGAAACCAGCTGCGGGTGCGGTCCCATACAAATGACGTTCGGCTTCTCAGATTGCAGGGCAGGATTAAGCGGAAAGCCTGTCATGACTGCGAAGAGGGCGAGAGTAGCCATCCGTGCAGCTTATCACGCGAGATCGAGCGCGTACCCCCGAATGGCGAAAGGCCGCCTTTCTAGAGAACGGCGGCCTAGCGCTTTCATCATAGGGCTATTTAGAAAGAGGCCACGACTTCTTAATCATCAAACGCCGTGTCAGGTTTTGATGTGAAGGGGACGGCTCATGATCTGCACAGGCCGCTACCCCACGTTAGCTCGAAGTGATCGATGCCTGATCCCAAACAAGACGAAGACAAAGACGATGAGGCCCACAACGCCCTCTATCGCCCCGAGGATTTCACCAAGCTCCAATACGTACCGCCGACGCTGTTTGAGCGGACTGCGGCTAGGCTCAAAATCATCGGTGTGTGCGTAGGTATCACTATGCTCGTGGGGTTCTGCGGGCGTCTTTGGGGCGTATTTTGAACGACGAAAAAGCCCGCGCTCCGAAGAGAGCGGGCCTCATGGCGGCGTCTGAATGCACTTCCGCGGGCCTAGGGGAACGTGGGATCAGACCTTACGTTGGTCTATCATGACTATCCTCGCAAACTCCTTAGCGGCGCTGACAGCCTCTGGAAATCCTGACCCATCGCGCGCGCTTCCTGTAGTTGGATGGCCAAGCGTGCCTGCGCGCCGCCACCAGAAGGTTCCGCGATGTTATTGAAGATTGCGTCAGTGATTGGACTAACGATCGTCGCAACGCCGTGCTTCGCCCAAGAGCCGATGCCGTCACAGGCAGAGCGTGAACGCATCACTGGAATCGCCAATGCACGGCCCTATTGGCGATCTTACTCACCTTCAATGGGCTGGAGAATGAGCAGCGTGTGGCAAAGCCAGGCCACCGCTGTCGGGATCTATATTGCACCAGGTCACCCCACGCGCGCGGCCGTTCGCTACGTTGCGAGGCGAGAGCAGCGCCGCGCGGATCAGCGCGACGTCATCGAATGGGCTGACAGCGTGAACTGCCCCTCGCTTCAGAGCGTAGCCGAGTCTTACGAAACCATCGAAGCGCCCAAGACCATGATCTGGGGCCGCTACGATCCTCCCCGTTTTCCGGTCATTGTCTTGCACGGGGGAGCGTGGACCATTTGGACGGACATCGCGCAGCAAGACGGCCGCCTCCCTGCAAGCGTGAGCATGACTGCGTCATCAGGGCCCATCGTCGAATTTATCCAGACGAGCACGGCTCAGTTGCAAGACTGCTGGCAATCTGGCGAACCACCCGAAAGACCGATCCCGTGACAGCGCGCTAGCCCGGTCGCGGAGGCACCTGACACTAAAATAGATGAGCGTCTCTAATCAGATTCGAACGCATAACCTTGCCCATGTCGTTCCGGGGGAAAACATCGTGTGACGTGACACGATAAGGCACACCGGGCTTCGCTACGACTTCTTCGACCGATGCCAAATCTGATGGACAAGCCTGAAGAGAGCCCTCCAGGACTACAACGAGCTCGCCGACGGCGTCGGATCGGTAGTTTGAAAATACGCAGACATTCCGACCGAGGGCTTCGGTGATTTGCCTCTCGACAGCTCCCGATGGTCGCTTGTCGCCTCGGATGAGCAGGACGTCGTTAGACCGGCCCAAGATCTCCAGCCTTCCGTCTAATGCGAGGGCGCCGAGGTCGCCGGTTTTGAACCAACCATCCTCAAAGAACGATTGGCTAGAAGTTGGATCGCCGACGTAAAGATCAGAACCGTTATGAACCTGGACCCAGATGTTGCCGGAAAGCCCTGCCGGCAAATCTTCGCCGTCGTCAGATAAGACTTTGATCCGGAGAGGATCGATGGGTGTGTAGCGATAGGTGTCGGGTTCGGCTTCGATCTTGGTCATGCAGGCCGCTCCGACTTCTGTCGATCCGTACATCGACCAGAGATCTTCCGTCACGATAGCCTTTGCTTCAGCAGCTAAGGTCCATCCAATTGGCCCGCCAGTGACAATCAAACGAAAGTCGCCTGAACCCTCGAACCCTTGCGAATCGGCAAGGATGTCTTGAAGAACGCCTGGTGTTAAAACCGCGCTCGTTACGGGAAGCCTTCGAACCGCTGCCTGAAGCGATGCCCCAAGATCACGGTTCCCCCTTCGCCCCACGCCATGATCGGTGAGCGGTACCCTACAGCCGTGTGTATGGGGAAAATCCAGCAATAGACGACGCTGTTTCGATCGTAGCGCAAGACGGCGTGCTGTTCCAAAGCAGCCTGCTCATGGTGGCGTTCTTCGAACAAGACGATCTTCGGCGTGCCTGTGGTGCCTGAGCTTAGCAACAACTGGTTGCCTGATGCGACTAAGCTCGGATCTGGCAGCACATCTGAAAAAAACAGCCCGGCGACAGAGACTGAAGGCCCAACAAATCTGCATCCGAGGATGTCGTTTGATGAAGTCTGCGCTTCCTCAACATCTGTGATGAAGGCGACGGGTGGCGGCACGAGCGATCGGGCATCCGCATTGATTACATCGAACCCTAGGCTTCGCGCCGCAATCGTCCACACCCATGCACGCGCAAGGTGCTGCATGTGGACCGAGATAATGCCCCATTCAGCACCTCCCAATTGCTGGATTAGCAATGCGCGAGCCTGTTGGATCAAGTCGCTGAACTGTCGATAGCTAAAGTAGCCATCGTCTAGCACCAAAGCAGGCTCATCCGGATCGATAGTCGCCCAGCGTCGAATATCCCTGAGAACTCTCGTCATTTCCCCCGCATCAGCCCCATAAAGCAGTTCTAACGCCCGGGCGATGTCCAAAATTCTGCGTTCGCCTCGATAGTTGGCGGACCCGAGCGTGATCGGGGGCAATCCAGCCCCCGCATCCCCATCTTGTCAAAGAACCGGCAGAGCCGCCCGACCTGAGCCGCCAGCCGATCACCCCGAGCCTCGATGGCGATCGTAGGCGTCGAGCGCAGCCTCCGAATAGATCGCTTCAGGCACCAGGACCGCCTTCGGCTCAACCGCCAGATCGGCAGGGCTGGTGTAGAAGGCGTTCTGCGGCGCCTTGGTGGCGCAACCGCTCGCAAGCGAGACGGACGCGGCGAGCGCTAGGGACAGCATCAGGGGGCGAGTTGACGGCATCGAAATAATCCTTCTGGCGGGCGTTGAAGATGGGGTTTCGACCGAGGCCTGGCGGGCAGCTGTTTCCAACGCGCCTGACGCCTTCGCCTCGGTCTGCTTTGTCCCGGCTGCATGACCGCCTCGTTCGCCCTGTGCGCCTCCGTGAGAGCGATAGGCGTCGGTCAAGATGAAAGCGACGATGACGGCGACGATCAACCAGCCGGTCAGATTGAGAAGTCGAGGAATGGACCGGAGAAAGGCGAGGGCGGTCCCGCGACGCTGCCTGTCTCGATCTGCTGGACGATGCGTTCGGCACGGCCGTTGACTGGTCCGATCCAGACCTTGTTTGCAGTCGACATACAGAGCGAGGGTCTGCCGCTCTGCCGCGCGCATGCCGGCCTGTAAGAAGCTAGCGAGGACTTACACCTCAACAGCGACCGACGTCGACGGCCGACTGGGCGATTACCGGACTTTTGGCGGGAACGGCCGGCGGGCTCGTGCAGTTCTTCCAGAAAGGAGCGGTGATGACTTTCAAGACCTATGCCGTAAAACTGGGCGCCCCTTCAGGCGTTGAACGCACCATAACCGTCCCATCTCCCACCGACGTACAGGCGGCAGATGCCGCCCGGCCGCTGATGCGCGAGAACGAGGTCATCCTCAGTGTCGAACAGTTGGAGGGGGAGGCGGCGTCCTACGCCCGCACCCTCGATGCTGCTTCCCCGAAGAGCCAAGCCGCCGAGTTCGCCCCGGCCACACCCGGTCACGCCGCGGCGCCGCAGCCCACGCCATCCAAGGAGAGCGGTCATCGATGATGCACGCCTTTGGGGGTCGGAACAGAGTCTGTGGACCGCCAGCCCTGACCATTATCGCGAGATCGTCGCACCCGAGGCGCTGATGGTTCTGACGGACGCGCCATACGTCTTCTCGGGCGAGGCCGCAGTCTCCGCCGTCAGCCGGACGCCGCAACGGACGGACGTTGTTTTTGAGGGTCAACAAGTCTCACGTCCACAGGAGGGATGGATCGTCATCGCCTATGGCGTTTCAGTCTCAAATGCCCAAGACTGCTACGCCGCGCTCTGCACGACGACCTATCGCCGTCTGGAGCACGACGTCTGGCGGGTGGTGCAGCACCATCAGTCGCCTCGCCCGGCCAGCTAGGCCATCATTCCGAGTCACGGTGTCTGTCGAACGGCTCGCGGGTCCTAAGCTTCGGCCTCCGGTCAACCGTCCGGCGGCGTCAACGAAGACTGCGCCGCGCGGGCGTCACGGGCGCGCGTTAGCGGCCACCTCAACCTCATGGATGATGACCCGTACATGTTCGAGACGGAATGACCCCGAGCGATAAGCGGCGGGCCTAGGGCCCGGATCTTGAGGTGTCAGCCGGCCGGATAGAGTTGGCCGCACAGGTGCCCGCCCGGTCCGAACAACCGCTTGCTCGACAGCCGGTTCCATAACCAAGATCCGACTTGTAGGTCGCCCGGTCGGAGAACGCGCTTTCGACGTCAGGCCTGCCGATTGCCGGCTGCGTCGATGCCCCTCCCCCGAAGACCGTCAGCCGCTGCGGCGCTCGGCCTTATGGCTCGATCAAACCTCCGGCGAGCCAGCTCGGGGAACCCTCTTAAGGGCGGAACATTACAGGAACATAGGAGATGATTATGACTGACAGTCACAACCCTAAACTCGAGCCCCATCCTAGCGGCAACACGGAAAAAGACCCATCGGATTGGGTCACAGGCGACGAAGCGATGACGGGGGCGCAGGCCTCGTATCTAAAGACGCTGTCGGAGGAGCTTCATGCTTCAGAGGCCTTCCAAGACGATCTCACGAAAGCTGAGGCGTCGCAGCGGATTGATGATCTGAAGCGGCGCCAAGGAGATTGATAGCTCCGAGACGGCGGACATGCGCTTTACATCGCGCGCCCGCGCGCTGCGGCTGAGTGGTGATGCCGCCTTAACATTCGGCTCAGCCTCGTCGTATCCGACCAATCCCGGGTGATATTGAGCGGTCTGGTCCCAAGACGCTGCTCGACCAATGAGCCTGCTGCTCAACCGGCTGTCGGCCGAACGCCTAGCCGACGCTTGGGTCGACCGCGCAGTCCGCCGCGCTATGGGCACCATCGACCATGCCTTTGTCTGGATCGAGCTAAACTGACCCAACCGATTGGGAAAGGTGGTGATGGGAGGCAGCCTAGCATGCCGAAAGCGGTCGATCCGAAAGTCGCCTTTGAGTCAAAACCGGACGCTGTTGGAGTCCTAACAACTCGAGTTGTTAGCGATGGCGCTCGAGGGCGGTCTTTGCACCGTCGCGACTCCACATTCGCCAGCCTGCGTGTAAAGGTTCAGCCGGGAAAGCCTACTGATGGCGACACGCAAGACCCTGATTAGATCGCGCGCCGGCGTTCGCTTTCAACGCATCGAACATTTGGTGCGTCAGCAGGTCGTCCAGTCGTCCTGGCGGCTGTCGACGCTGCGCCAGACCCCGCCACGCGCATTTGCGGATGAGATGGAAGCGGAGGACGCCTTGGACATGGAGGTCATCGCTTCGCTGACCGATCCGATCATCATAGACATGCAGCGTCGTGGACTGATCGACTGACATGGCGGCCAAGCTGAAGGTCTTCACCTGGTCCGACGGTTTCCATGCCTTCACAGTCGCCACCACGTCGCGACCCAAGGCGTTGGAGGCCTGGGCCTCAAAGCAAAATCTGTTCGCAACCGGTTTGGCCAGCCAGCTTGCCGGCGGACCCGACTACGACGCCGCTCTGGCCTCTCCTGGCGAGGTCATCGAGCGCGGCCTCGCGATCGATGTCGGCAAGATCGGCAAGGCTAAACCCGCGAAACTTCGGGGACCGTCCAAGGCGAGGGCCGCCAAAATCGAAAAGCTTAAGGCGTCGCTGGCCGATCTGGACGAACGTCATCAGGCGGTAATGGCTGATTTCGAAGAACAACAGGCCGCGCTAAGCCAGGCGCGTCAGGAGGCGGGGGCGACCTATGAGGCGGATCGTAAATCCCTGGCTGCCGATCTGAAAAAGGCTAGGGCCTGATGTGCAATCTGTATCGCCAGCGCTCTGGCCCCCAAGCCATAATGGATGCGGCGAATGCGATGCGGTCGACCGTCGGCAACCTCGCGCCGGGCGACATCTATCCCGACTATCCGGCGCCGATCGTGCGCTGGGAGGGCGCAGAGTGCATCCTTGCATCCGCGCGCTGGGGCATGCCGTCGTCCAAAAGGATGATCTTCGACAATGCGACGAAGCGCGCCGACAAGCTGCGCGCCAAGGGCGGCGAGGTGGACTTTCAGAAAATTCTGGAGTTCGAGCCCGACAGCGGCACGACCAACGTCCGCAACACCAGCTCCAGCCATTGGCGCCCGCATCTGTCGCCAGCGTCGCGCTGTCTGGTCCCCTTCACGGCCTTCAGCGAACCAGGTCGGGACGCCGCCGGCAAATACCGACCCGTCTGGTTCAAGCTCGCCGGGGACGATCCCGAGCCGCTCGCCTTCTTCGCCGGCATCCACCTCCAAGCCCACACAAGCGTGCGCAAGATCAAGACCGGCATGGAGACGATCGACGTCTTCGCTTTTCTGACAACCGAACCCAACGCGGAGGTCGGCGCGGTTCACCCCAAGGCCATGCCGGTGATCCTGACACAGCCCAACGAGATCGAGGCCTGGATGACAGCGCCGTGGGAGACTGCCAAGGCGCTTCAGCGCCCGCTGCCCGACGGTGCTCTGTCAGTTATCGACGCCTGAACCGCGTAAAAACTCTGGCGATTGTTTAAAGACGATCCGGTCCTGTCCTCGCGGTCGACACAAGGTCTGCGGTCAACGGATCAGGCGAAAGGCCCCAGCGCGCCAACGCCGCCTCAAACACAGTCGGATCGGCCGCCACGGCGGCGAATAGGGTCATCGATGAGCGGAACTTGAGATCATCGGGCGATCCGAACAACTGATGCACCGACGCCGCCGGCGCTGTGGTCGCGGTCCTGGCGGCGCGGGCAAGCCGCGCCCCTAATACCGTATGAGCCAGGTAAGCTTGGGCCTCCTCGAGCGACCCAATGCCATAGAAGGCGGCCGTCGAAGACCGTCCCAGAGACCGGGCCTGGGGAAAGACGAACCACATCCAGTGGCTTGTCTTGCGACCCGCTGCGAGCTCGGCCATCGCCGTCTCGAACACGGGGTCTTGAGCCACGACGAAACGGTCGAGTGCTGTTGTCATTCGTCCGTCTTGCCCAGACTGGCGAACCAGTCTGCATAGGGAGTGTTTCGCGCCATGTGCCGATTGAGATCCGGCGAGCTGTCGGTCCACCACACCGGGCCCCGCTCCCCCAATCCGACCTTGGCCTTGTCGACGCTGCGCCGCGCTGCGGCCAAAGCATCCGTATCCTCAGCCGCCAGGGCGGTCCGCACCGCCCGGCGCGCCGACATCAGATCATGCACCCGTTCGTCCCTCGTCTCCGCCGACAGAGCGGGATTGGAGCACCGCCACAGCCGGCCTCGCACCACGAAGTAGCGGCCGTCTGGAGTCGTGGGATATCGGGGAGATTGCGTCATCGTCGGGCTAACGCGCAGCGGGCCGGATGGGCGCTGCCCACAGGGCGATCCACAGCGCCATTGTGATCCAGCTTGACTCTCGCACGCTCAAATAAGAACAAATACGGAACATTCAGACCGCGATCGGTTTCAGGAGATCATGTCCGCCGCCTCTCCATCCTTTCAGGCGCTCCGCACGGAGATCGCGCGCATCGAGGCGGGTCGACGTCCGCCCGGCGGCGTGCTGCCGTTCGGCCTGGCCGCGCTCGATCGCCGGCTGCCCGCCGGCGGCTTGGCGCTAGGCGCGCTGCATGAGGTGGCTGGCGGCGGCGACGGGGCCATCGACGGGGCCGTTGCCGCCTTGTTTGCGGCCGGTGTGGCAGCGCGCACCCAGGGGCCGGTGCTCTGGTGTGTGACCCGCCCGGACCTGTTCGCGCCGGCGCTGGAGCAGGCGGGGCTGTCCTCGAACCGAGTCATCTATGTCGAGGCCGGCGACGAGGCCGGATTGCTGGCCGCCTTCGAGGACGGCCTGCGTCACGGCGGCTTCGGCGCCGTCGTGGGCGAAGTGGCCCGCCTGTCCATGACGGCGTCCCGGCGGCTGCAGTTGGTCGCCGAGGACACCGGCTCTCTTGGTCTGGCCGTGCGACGATGGCGTCGTCAGGCCGAGGCGGCGGACTTCGGCCAGCCGACCGCCGCCGCCACCCGCTGGCGGGTCACCGCCCTGCCCTCCGCCCCCCTGCCCGTGCCCGGCGTCGGCCGCCCGCGCTGGTTTGTCGAACTGATCCGCTGCCGCGCCGGAGCCTGCGCGGATTTCGAACTGGAAGCCTGCGATGAGACGGGTCGTCTCGCTCTACCTCCCCACCTGGCCGACCGATCGGCTGCGACGCCGGCTTGGACCCGACGCGCCGTCGCCTGATACGCCGATGGTGCTGATCGGGCGCCAAGGCCGCAAACGCGTCGTCCTGGCCGCCGACCCCGCCGCCCGCGCCTATCTCCTGTATCCCGGCATGGCCGCGACCCAGGCCCGGGCTTTGGTCGCAGATCTCGTCGTTCATCCCTTCGACCCCGCAGGGGATGCGGCCGCTCTGGACGAGCTCGCCCTCTGGGCGCTGCGCCGCTATGCGCCGATCGTCGCCGCCGACCCGCCGGACGGCCTGGTGCTCGACGTCACCGGGGCCGGTCACCGCTATGGCGGCGATGAGGGCCTGCTCGAGGATCTGATCGCCCAGACCGCCGCTGTCGGCCTGGGCGCCCACGCCGCCCTCGCCGACACCTGGGGCGCCGCCCATGCTTTGGCCCGCAACCTCGCCGAACCGACGATCGTCGTCGCGCGCGGAGGGCCTGCCATCCGTCGCCTGCCTTTGCGCGCCTTGCGCCTGCCCTCTGACATGGTCGATGGCCTGGGACGTCTGGGGATCGACACCATAGGCGAACTGGAGGCCAAGCCTCGCGCGCCTCTGGCCCTGCGTTTCGGACCGGAGCTGATCCGTCGCCTGGATCAGGCCTACGGTCGCGCCCAAGAGCCGATCACTCCGATCGACGCCCCGGAACTGATCCAGGTGCGACGGGTCTTCGCCGAGCCGATCGGCGCGCCCGAGACCCTGGCCCGCTACACGCTGAAACTGGTCGAAGCTCTGAGCGAGGCGCTCGAAGCTCAGGGGCTGGGCGCGTCCCGGCTCGACCTGCGGTTTGAACGGATCGACAACCGGACCGAGGCCATCCGCGTCGGTCTGGCGCGCCCCGTGCGCGATGTCGCGCGGCTCACACGCCTGCTCTGCGACAAGATCGAAACCGTCGATCCTGGCCTCGGCGTGGAGGCCATGGTCCTGGCGGCGCCGGTCGTCCTGCCGCTGGACTGGTCGCCGAGTTCCGGCGATCTGGGCGGCCCGGCGACGCCAGACATCGGCGATCTCGTCGATCTGCTCGCCAATCGTCTCGGCCCGCAGAACCTGTACCGGCTGGCCCCGGCGCAGAGCGACGTGCCCGAACGCTCAATCCGCAAACTGTCGCCGACTGCTCCGTCGGTATCGGAGACATGGACCCGCCGTTGGCCGCGCCCCTCCCGCCTGCTCGCTAAGCCCGAAGCCATAGAGGCCGTCGCGCTCCTGCCCGACCAGCCGCCAGTCGCCTTCAGTTGGCGCGGCGTCCGCCACCGTGTCAGGCGCGCTGACGGTCCTGAGCGGATCTTCGGCGAATGGTGGCGACGCGACGGCGAACGCGATGCGGTGCGCGACTATTTCCAGCTTGAAGACGAGGCTGGGCACCGCTTCTGGGTCTTTCGACGCGGCGATGGCGAACAGCCTCAGACCGGCGATCTCAGCTGGTGGCTGCACGGGCTCTTCGGCTGACGCCTTTCGACCGGGGTCAATCTCGAGCGGTCCGCGCTGACTAGGAAATGCTGACCGATCGTCCATTGCTGCCGCTTGTTGGTCGGACAACTAGCCCGTCTGCATGGCTCTCCTCAGCAATACCGGTTTGACCAGGCCCCTTCTGACAAGCACGGGCAAGGCGAGGGATAGGCGGTAGCCGGTCGATGCGACCTAATGCTCGTCAGGATCGCCATCGCGAAATCGCCACTTCATGATCAGGACGCACGCCGCCATGACCAGAGCAAAACTGTTTGACACCGTCACCGGCCAGGCCTGGGTCATGACGCCATAGACCACCCAGAGGATGAAACAGGTAACGGTAAGCGAATATGTCTTAAGGCTGACCGAAGACGCGTCGCGCTCTTTCCAAATCTTGAGGGCTTGGGGCGCAAAGCTCGTAATCGAGCAGACCGCCGCCGCTGTACCCACGATATTGGCTGTCAGGTCGCTCATGGATGGGCAACGACGCCCCCTGGCTCACCGTTCCTATGTGCGAAAACGCACCTCTAGATGATCACGTCGGTGCCCGCACCAGGCGTCAGGAAAGCTGATTTCCGCCCTGTCGTGGCATCAGCCTGGCCTCCCAACGATGACCCTTCCGGGTCCTGTGAAAAGAATGGGCGAGCCGGCTGAACCGTTGATCGCTCGTGGGGTTGACCCTTTGCAGGGAGCACTGACCGTCATGACCATCATCGATCCATTGGGCGTCGCCCCGATGCCCTCGTTCACCAATGCGGCCGCCCTCGCCGGCATCGCGCTTTTCGATCCAGATGGACACAATCCGGGCAATCTGCACGATCAGGCGTCCAGAGAGATGCTTGTCTCCCGCCTGGCGCGCCTTCTGCGCCTCCCGGTCGTTGATGTCGTCGAAGATGCGGAGGACGTCGGACCCGACGTCTTGCTGGTGCCTCGCGACACCCTGATCGGTGAAGACATGACCTCGCGCACGGTCTTCACCTCAGCCAATCTGTTGGGCGGCCGCGTGCCACACCGCTTCATCGCCACCAAGGCGATCACCCATGGCTTGATCGATCGGTCCGCGACCTGCCCGGCCGGCTGGTCCAACACCATGGCCGAACGTCTGGGGGATGCGGCTCTGGAAGGCTACACCGCCTTCACCGTCGCCGACGCGATCGAAGCCGGTCGACGCCTACTCAAGACCGGGCCCGTTCGCGTCAAGGATGTCCTGGCCAAGGCAGGGCTGGGCCAGACGGTCGTCGAGACGCCTGAGGCGCTCGTCGCCGTCATCGCCGATCAGGACGAGGCGCAGATCGGTGCCTTCGGCGTCGTCCTTGAGGAAAACCTGCTCGGCGTCGAAACCTACAGCGTCGGAACCCTGTCGGTCGGCGGACTGCGCATCAGCTACGTTGGGGATCAGCGGGAAACGACCGATCACAAGGGACGTGAAGTGTACGGTGGTTCCCGACTGAGGTGCGTCAGGGGCGACCTTGATCGACTGACTCACCTTGGACTAACGCCCGAAGCGGTGGAAGCGGTGCGTTGCGCGGCCGTGTTCGACGACGCGGCCCAGCGCGCCTATCCAGACTTGGTCCTGTCTCGCCGGAACTACGATGTCCTCGCCGGCAAGGACGCGCGAGGCCGCAGGCGTGTAGGCGTGCTGGAGCAGTCGTGGCGGGTCGGCGGGGCGACCGGCGCGGAGATCGCCGCCCTCGAGGCGTTTGCGGCCTCGCCCGCGCTGACTTCGGTCGAAACCGCCACGGTCGAAGTGTACGGCCTCGCCGATGTCGGACCGGAGGATGTCGTCTATTTCCGGGGTGAGGACCCCAAGGTCGGGCCTATGACAAAATATGTGACGAGGACAGCGTGATTGAACCTGACGACGTCGAGGAAGGGCGGGTTAGACTGGCTGTCGACGGGCAGAAACTGACTGGCACGCTTCTGACGCCCGAAGCGCCCGTGCCGGGCTTTCTGTTTGTCCACGGCTGGGGCGGCGATCAGGAAGAGGACTTGGGCCTGGCCGAGGATCTCGCTCGACTGGGCTGCATCTGTTTCACCTTCGATCTTCGAGGCCATGCTGAAAGCGATGCCAGCCGAGACGAGGTCACCCGGCAGAACGGCCTGGACGACGTGACCGCGGCCTATGACTACTTGGCGTCCCAGCCCCTGATCGATCCCGGTGCGATCGGCGTGATCGGCACGAGCTACGGAGGCTATCTGTCGGCTCTGCTGACGAGCATCCGTGACGTGCGCTGGTTGGCGCTGCGTGTCCCGGCCCTTTATCCGAACGCGCACTGGGAGGTCCCCAAGGCCAAGCTCGATAAGCACGCGGTGCGCGCCTATCGACAGCAACTGCGAACGCCGCAGGAAGACAAGGCGCTCTCGGCCTGCGCCGCGTTCGAGGGCGACGTCCTCATCGTGCAGTCGGGCAAGGACGATCGCATTCCGCCAGAAGTCATCGCCTCCTATCAGGCCGCCTTCAAGGACGCGAACTCGTTCAGCCACAGGATCATCGCCGAGGCGACCCATGCGATGCGCGATCCCGCCCATCAGCGCCTTTACGCCACCCTGTTGATCAACTGGGTGGAGGAAATGGTGCGGGCGAGCCGCCGGTCTTATCGGTGAGCCTGTCGCCAGCGCCCAACGCCCAGCGCAGACGCCCTTATCGCAGCCGCATTACCCGCTACGACGCTTTCGTCTCTGGAACGCCGCGTGTCGCGCCTCGTTGATGGCGTAGGCAAACGGAGACCCACCATGACCGACCTCTCGAACATCAAAGAGCATATGGAAGTGATCGGCGCCGACGGCGTCCATCTCGGCACCGTCGACAAGGTCGACGGCGATCGCATCAAGCTCACCAAGGCCGACAGCGGATCGCATAGTGATCACCACCACTACCTCTCGGGCGGTCTGGTCGCCGAGGTCGAGGGCAATCGGGTGCGCCTGTCGGCAAACGCCGACAACGCCGCTCTTCTCGAGGAAGAAGAGGCCGGCGAGGCGATCGCCGACCTGAAATAGTGTCGATGACCCGAGACAACGATGCCGTGGCCGCACAGCTTCTGGCCATCCGCGAGCAGCTGACAACCGAAGTGTGGTCGACCGCCGTGGCCGCCGCGACGTCCGGCGACCACGAGCGCATCCGTGATCTGGTGAAGCTGAAGGTCGATATCGAAGCCATCGACTTTGCCCTCGGACACCGGCCGGCGGGCAGAGCTGAAGGAGACGAGAGATGATCGACCTGAACATCGCCAGCGCCGACGCTTTGGACGGGATTGAGATGTTGCGCGGCCACGGCTTCGAAATCGTTCGTTATCGTGAGGAAAGGGGTCGTTTCACCAGCCTTCGCCAGCTCGATGAGGTACCGGGTTTGAGCGGCAAGACTGACGGCGTTGAAGCGCACGTTTCGGTCAAATCCACGAGTTCAGCGACCTAGTCAGCTACGCAATAACGGTCCAATGCGTGGTCGTCGCCTGATCAAGATCCCTTCCTCACTAGAGAAGACGGACACTCAACTGCGTCGGCTCGTTGAGTTTCATACGTACGGCGAGCCTGCGCTTTGAAAGACGGCAATCCTAAAAGGGATTTGCAGGATCTTTTCGTGCGGCGGCGATTTCGGCCAGCGTGGGATCGCGGCGGATGGTCAATCCGTCCGACGACCAGTCGACCAGTCCGATATCCGCCATCACCCTTAGCCAACCGTCCATCGGCCAGACCGACCAGGCGGCGTGGAAGCGATTGGCGTTGGCGATCAGAGCGCGGAAGTGCTGCAGGGGCGGATCATGGCCCTCATGGTGCTGGTGGAAGACCGGCGCGCCGCCGGCGAAGAGGAGCGGCAGGCCCTCTCGCGCGATGCGAAAACCCAGGTCCGTGTCTTCGGCGCCGTAGCCGACATAGGTCTCGTCGAACCCGCCAAGCCGATGGAAGGTCGAGCGACGGAGCGCAAAAGCGAGAGACCAGAACAGGCCGGGATTGCGCACGAGGCTTTCGCCTTCCTGCGGAAAGGGGCGCACGGGATGGGGCCGCCCAGCCGCCTTTAGCTCGGTCTCCGATAAAGGGCCTGACCGAACGGTTCCGGCGGGAAGATAGAGCACTTCCGGACAGACGACGGCGTCATGTTCGGCGAGCACGGCCTGCATCCGGTCGCAGACTGCCGACGACACGATGCAATCCACATCCAGAAACAGCAGGCTATCGCCTGCGGCCATGGCGGCCGCCAAATTTCGGGCGGCGGCCAGAGGCAGGGCGTCGCCCGCCAGACGTTCGACGCGGACCGGAAAACCCACCGGCGGCAGCCTCACGGGCGCATCGCTCATATCGACGACGATCAGTTCGTCGGGCGGCGAGGCGCTGAGCATCAATCCCTCGACCAATCGGTCCAGATGCGCCTGCCGGTTGCGAACCAGCGTCAGAGCGGACAGCGTCGTCATCGCCGGCTCCACAAATCCAGCCGATAGTTCGGATGCTTTTCGGCGAGATCCACCTGCATGAGCTCCGATAATCCAAGCCAGAGGCGCTCGACGGCGTCGTCGGCGGTCTGGGGATAGTCAGTCTCGCCAGTCCAGTGCACCAGAAGAACGCGCCCGCCCTCGACCAGGCCGTCGGAGATGCGTTGCGCCGCAAAGTCCAGATCGGCGTCGCTCCAGTAATAGGCGACTTCGGACAGGACGACGAGATCCAGCCCGTCCAGAACCGGACAGTCGCGAGGGAAGGCCGCGGCCGCGAACCGGACGTTCGGCCGCCCCGACAGACGCTGGCGCGCCCTTTCCAGGGCGGTCGGGCTGACGTCGATCGCCAACAGACGATCGCAGACTGTGCTCAGCCGCTCGGTCAGGACGCCGCCGGCACAACCGACCTCGAGCGCAAAAGCTGCTCGCCGCGTCGAAAGGGCGGCGATGGTGTGATCGAACTTGGCGGCCTCATAGGGGCTGGACGCCAGATCCCACGGATCGGCGTCCCCGGCGAAGATGCCTTCGAAATAGGCGGCGGTAAGCGAGCGTTCAGCCATAGGCGTCGCGCCGATACAGGGTGTCCGAGGCGGCCCGCAGCCCCCTCGCCGTCTCGAGCCGAAACCCCGGTCCAAACATCGGCGTCAACTGGCTCTGATGGGCCGACAAGGCATAGGCCCTCAAGCCGGCCCTTAGAGGTCGCGTCGTAATCCGCAGCTTCGTCTCGGCCGGAGCCGCCCCCCACACGATATAATCGAAAACGGCGACCGGCCGGCGAGCCATACCGGCTGCGCGGCGGGCAAGCTGTGCCGCCGCCTGGTGATCGCAATGGGGATCGTCAGGACCCGTCACGGCGATCGCATCGACGCGGCGCTCGCGGCACAAAGCCGCGAGACGATGCGCGCTCGCTTCGAACATCATGCTGCCGGCAGAAGCGGGCTGGGCGTCGGGCCAATCCAGAAACACGGGCGGCGGCGCCGCATCCCCCGCCAACCGTCGAACGGCGCGTCTTGCCTCCAGGCGTCGGGTCCGGATAAGCCTCGCACGGGAGGCCGCACCCGAATGATCGTGCGAACCCGCACCGTCGGTGAGGATCACGACGCCCGCCAACCGCCCAGCCTCGGCCGCCTGATGGATCAAGGCGCCGGCGCCCAGCGTCTCGTCGTCGGCATGCGGGGCGATGACCAGCCACCGCGCGGATCGCCAGGGCGAACGCTCCAGCGCCAAGGTCGCCAGCCGGCCGGTTTTCTCGCTCACCATAGGGCGTCGCCCTCGCCCCAGAGATCGCGATCCAGCCAGGCCTTGGCCGCCTGGTCCTTCGCATAGTCGGGTCCGGCCTGCCGAAGATAGAGGCTGAGATCACGGGTGATCTTGTCGATGCGCTCGCCGTCGAAGGCGCTGCGCGTCCCGACCGACCGCGCCGCCAACTCCATTACATCCAGGGCGCTGCGTTCGACGACGCTGCGCGTGGCGCGGGCGAAATCCCCGGCGTCCGGCGCTTCGGACGCCGCGCGGATCGCGGCTTCGCGGACCCAAAGCCAGGCCGTCCGCGTAGCAACGACCGCATCGGCGAAGCGCGCGCGCTGGATGGGATCGGCGCGGGCGGCGTCGGACAGTGCGTCGCGCATCGCCATGACCAGGCCTTCGACGCCGCCCAACTGCACCGCCGTAAACCGCCACGCGCCGGCCGTGAAACGCGGTTCGCGATCATAGTCTCCGGGACATCCGAGCCGCTGATCGGCATTTACCATCAACCCGGTCACCTCATAGCGCCCGCTGGTCGTCGCGCGCATGCCGCGGACGCGCCACCCGCTCAGATCAGCCCTCTCCGGGTCGTTCGCCGGCACGACGATCAGCTGGCGTTCGCCCTGTTCCGGCTGGGCGGTGATGATGGCATATTCCAGGCCGCCTGCGCCGGTCGCAAACATCTTGGCGCCCTGCAGCCGGTCGCCGACCAGACGAACGCCGGGCGGCGGCTCCGTCGCCCACACGCCGAACCAGCCGCCCTGCGCAAGGACCTTGCCCAGCCAAGCCTTCTGGGCCGGGTCCGCGTACCAGTCGAACAGCGCCAGGGCGTTGACGTGTCCTTCGAATAATCGGCCGACGCTGAGATCCGACCGCCCCACGCTTCGTAGAGCGCCCATCAAGGCCAAGGCCTTTTGGACTGGATCGTCATAGGCCGTTCCACCGCTTTGGACCGGAGCGAACCGCCTACCCCAACCCTCCGAGGCGAGCAGCGTCAGACTGTCGGCGGGATATCTCGGCGCGGCGTCGTAGCGCGCACCCAGCGCCGCCAATCTAACCTCAAGTTCAAGAGGCGATGACGCGGTCGGCGTTGTTTCCAGGGCTGTCATCGGCGTGCCTCAAGCTCTGATGCGAGATCGACAAGCCAAAGTCCGGCGGCGCCGAGTCCCTGCCCGCTGATCTGCTGCCGATCAGCGGGCGACAGTGAGAGTGCTGACCTAAGGATGCTCGGCCATTGCTGCGCCTGCGGCCACTGCGCCAGGACGATCGAGGTGCCAAGCACCGCTAACCGTTCGGCCTTCGCGATCTGCTCGTTGTAGGCGCGAGGCTCGGGAAGACAGACAAAGGGCTTGTCGGCCCAAATCACCGCGTTCAGCAGGCCGTCTCCCGCGCCTCCGACGACGATCTCCGCCTTGTCGATCTCATCGCCGATGGCGTCGATCCAGCCTGCCAGCTTCAGGTTCGGCGGCATGACCGGCGGAGGCTCGATCGGCCCGACACCGGTCCACACTTGATCGGGCGTCGCTTCTGCAGCCGCCGCCAGCTTGGCGCCATCCAACGGATCGCCACCCCGACCATGAACGACCAGGATGCCTGCTCCACGTTTCGGTCCCGAATAGCGCTGGGGGGCGAAGTAATGCGTTTTGTCGCGCACCTCTCTCGCCACCGGTCCATCCAGCCCCTCATGGAAGGGCGCAAGCAAGGCCTCTGCGCCGCGGAAGGCGTCCAGATGCGCCGGGTCCGATCGATCCCCCGCGAGGCGGACATAGACCACAGGCGTCGCACACAGCCGGGCCAGCATCGCCATCTCGACCGACACATCGATCACCATCAAGGCCGGCTTGGCGTCGCTGATCCACTGGGCGAACCGGGCGGTTCGCGCCCGGACGCCCGCATGGTGATAGGGGGCGTAATGCAGCGCCTCAGGCCGGACAGGCGCCTCGTCACGGCCGGAGAAGCGGTCTCCCTCGTGGGGCCTGTCATCCTTCAGATCCACGCAGGCGATGTCTTCGGTTCGCCCTTTCAGTCCCGTTCCAAGCAGGACAAATCGCTCGGGCGCAGCGGCGGCGATTTCCAGTGCGCGCTGGCGGTGGCCGTCGCCCTGGTGATGGACATAGTATCCGATCGAAGCCCTCACGCTGCGGCTCTCTCAATGCCGTCGGCCCATTCTCGTAAATCCATGTCGAGCGGCATGGCGGGCAGCTGGGTTTCCAATGCCGACAGCCGCCTGGCGCTCGCCGCGTCGTGACGCTGATCCCGGCGCCAGCTCGCCCGCTGCCGCCAATGCGAAAAGTCCGGCGCCATGATCGGACCGCCGTTCCGCGCCTGATCGAACAAGCGGCTCATATCCTCCGCCATCCCCCCGGCGGCGCGGCCCGTAGTTCGTGCCGACACTCGGGTCCACACCGCCAAGGGATGCACAAGTCTGGCCCCCTGCGCTTGAGCGGCGATCACGAGCGCCCGATCCTCGCCCGTCGGCTGTTCCGGCACCCCGCCGGCTGACCGATAGGCCGCCGCGGTGATGGCGAGGCTGGCCCCGGTGTGATCGCCATGGCGAGGCGCCGGATCATGGGGCGAAGGGTCGATCTCGTCCTCAATCGCGCGAACTTCACGCCAGTAAGCGTCCCATAATCGACGCAGAGCCGCGACATCCGCAGAGATCGCTTCCGCTTCATCCAACACCAGCCGCCCGCCCACCAAATCCGCTCCTGACGCGATGCATGCGAGATTGGCGGACAGCCAGTTCGGCGGCGGTCGTGTGTCGGCGTCCGTCGAGATCAGAACGCCATTGGATCGATCTCCGAGATGCTCGAGACCGGCGGACATGGCCGCGCGCCGCGCTGCGCCGGCATGCGCGCGATGCTCTGGGAAGGTCTGCAAATCGACGACGATGTCCAGTCGATCCTTCCACCGATCGGCCGCTGCCTGCGCCTGATGGAGCGAACCGTCCGTGGAGTTATTGATGCAGAGCGCGACCGAAATCCTGCCCGGAAGATCCTGTGCGGCCAGTGCGGCCAGAAGCACGGGAAGCCGCCGTCCCTCATTCCGCGCAGGCACGCAAACGCAGAAGGCAGGTTCGCCCTTCATGCGATCAGCCGATCTTCCAGCGCGTCATTGGCCTGCATCTGCCCCGCCGCAGTTGCCTGGATTATCTCGTCATAGAGCCCTTCATAGGCGGCGATCATCCGGCGCACATCGCAGGCCGCCTCGGCGCGGGCGCGGCAGGCCGACCGAGACAGGCCGACCGCACGGGCTATTGCGCGCGCCAAATCCTGCACATCGTCCGGACGGGCCAAGGCGCCACAGTCGGAGGTCAGAATCTCGGGAATGGCGCCGCGCGCGAAGGCGGCGACGGGCGTGCCGCACGCCAGCGCTTCGGCCACCACCAGGCCATAGGGTTCGTCCCAGCGCGGCGTGCAGACGAAGGCGGCCGCCTGCCCGATCTCCTTCGACAGCGTTTCATGGTCGAGGTGACCGAGATAGGTGGTGTCGCGCGTCAACCTCGGAGCGATCTCGGCATCGAAATAGGGTTGATCTAGGATCGGGCCCGCAAACCGCAGGGCGATACCCGCCAATGCCGCCGCGTCCAGCGCCAGATGCAGACCCTTCTCAGGCACAATCCGCCCATACCAGATCAAATGCCCAGCTTCATCGTGACGCGCACGCCACGGAAAGCGCTCCAGATCGATCCCGTTCAAAATGACCTGATCGATCGGCCGCACCGGGCTCCATTGTTCACGCATCGCCTCGGAAACGCCGACAAACCGCGCGAAAGGCGCGCTTGCTTCGCGGATGCCGCTTTCGAGCCAGCAAAACGGCGGCGTGTGGAGGGTGGTGACCATTGGCATCGGCAAGGTCTCCGCCATCGAGACCGGCAGATAGTGCAGGCTGTTGTTGTGTATGACGTCGAACGAACTGCGACGAAGCCGGCTCATCAACGACAGATACGCGTGATGCTCTCGGAAGAAGGCGACGTCGCCCGCCTCCGCCGTCCCGACCTTGGCGATTTCCGTCTGGTCGCAGATCGCCTCCAAGCCTAACTCCGGGTCGGACAGGGTCGCTGCAAACAGAGTGACGTCATGACCGTTCAGCCGCAGTTGGCGACAGAGCAGATGGGTATGCATCTCCAGCCCGCCGGCGAAGGGTTCTGCAATCGGATATTTGAGATGTGCGATGACGCCGATGCGCATCCATACCGCCGTGATCGACAACCCGACCCCCCTCGGATCGGTCCATGGCGTAAAGCCTGAAGGTCAAAGCTATGCCGCGGCTATTCGTTCCTGTGTGCGATAATGGTCTCAAGCAGATGGGAGGCGTTCGACTTTTGAAGCCAGCAGAACCAAGAGCATTTGGTCGAGATGATCCGATGCAATCGCGCGAGGGCTGCGGAGAGCAGTCAGCTTTGGAGCGATAAACTACGCAGCGCGTTCAGTGGACGAACTAAGAGGACCCAACCATGACCAACCTTGTCGCCTCCACATTCGCAACACGTAGAGACGCCGAGCTCGTGGTCGAACGGCTTGTCCAAACCCATGGCATGGAACGAGACGCCATTCAGGTCGCTCCTGAAGGCGAGGCGAACACGGTTGGAGACAGGCCTTCGGGCGGAGACGTCGAAGGCGACAGCCCCAGCGTCGACTCTCGGTCGGACGTGCCGATCGCCGGCCGTGTCAAAGTCGTCGTGTCTGCAGAAACCGATGACGAGGAACAGACGATACGCGCCGCATTCGTCGAATTCGGCGCCAAGGACGGATGACCCTCATGCGAGCCGGTCCTCGGCTACGTCGCGTTGATCCTGTGACAAGGGCCGCAGCGTCCCGACGCCTCTGTTCGCAAGGATGACGTCCGTGGAATCGCTCATCGATGCCAAGCTTCATCGCCTCGGCGACCTCTCGAACGACGATCGCGGACGGCTTGGAGGCCTCCTAAGTGGGCGCCGTCGCGCAGCAGCCGGCGAAGCCTTGGTGGAAGAGGGCAATCGACCCACGTTCAGTACGCTGCTGCTCTCGGGATTTGTCGGCCGAGTCTCGACCCTGGCGGACGGCGGTCGTCAGATCACAGCGATTAGCGTTCCCGGGGACTTCATCGATCTGCATGGCTTTCTTCTGAAAACGATGGATCACAGCCTGGTAGCCTTGTCTGACGTCACCGTTGCGGTTGTCCAGCACGCCGACTTGAGGCGCGTGACGGAACACGCCCCTCGCCTTGCGCGGGCGCTTTGGCTTGAAACGCTGATAGATGCGGCCATCCACCGGCAGTGGCTGGTGGCGCTGGGACGCAGAGACGCAGGGACACGACTGGGCCAGTTGATCTGTGAACTCTACCTCCGTCTGGAAGCCGTAGCCCTCGCCCAAGACCACACCTTCGAATGCCCTCTGACCCAATCGGACCTAGCGGACATGCTGGGGATGTCGAGCGTCCACGTGAACCGCTCGCTCAAGGTCCTTCGCGACACGGGCCTGGTGCGATGGCGGAATGGTCAGGTGTCGATCGACGACTGGACGGCGCTGACCGAGCGCGTCGCCTTCGACGCCTCCTATCTCGATCTGAAGCTGTCTAGGTCCTCAAGCGGCGCGCCGATCGCGAGACGGCGGACGGCCTAAATCCATCCGAAGCTCATTAGCGCGCGGCCGCTGCGCCTCCATCTCCGCGCCTGCGGCGTCAGACGCTCGCGATCCGGTTGGGACCGGACACATAGCGCCTGACGGGCAGCCCAGCGATACGGCGAAGCCGATCAACATCGATCAGGGAAATCGTCTGGTCGGACCGTTTGATCAGATTCAGGCGATCCATCTCGCGAAGGGTTCTGTTCACATGCACCGGCGTGATCCCGATCAGGTCGCCGAGATCGCGCTGGGTCAAAGGCATATGGAACATGCCGCCCGGCGCATCGCCGCGTTCGGACAATCGATCGAACAGATTGGTCAGCGTGGCGGCGATGCGAACGTGTGCGGGCGCCTGACCAACCACGGCCAGACTTTCCATCAACGCGACACGCTCTTTCTGCGCGCTCAGAAAGAGCGAAAGCGCAATCCGCGGATAGGCCTCAAATGTCGCTATCAGCCTGGACCTCGATATCGCGTGCACAGCGATGGGCGTCATGGCGGTCAGGCAGTCGACCGTTGTCGTCAGGCATAGGCTGGGCGCTCCCAGGAGATCGCCCGGAAGATGGACCTTCACGATCTGCTGCTTGCCAGATGCAAGCGCGATAGATGATGCGACCCAACCCTTGGTCAGCAGATAGAGATGAGATGGTACAGCCGCCTCATGACGTAATACGTGGTGGCGAGGCCAATGCTGGACCGGCTCAAGAAGCCCGGCCAGCGCTGCTCGCTCGCGAGATGACAGAGTGACGAATTCCCCCAACCGCCCCGGCGCATCGGATGGCGAATCGTTTGGGGGCGGCAGGTCCTCATCCATGCCCCGCGTTCCCCCAAACCCGGCATGCCTGCACTAACCCATGTAAAGGGCTGTCCGACGCGCCTTCGGGGGTACTCTCGACAGGCTAGAAGCCTGTCCAAAATCGGACCTATGAAACTTAGCGGACGCACCAGGATTGGTTGTCTTTTGATCCGGCGAGAAGGCGACATGACCCGACATACGCCACACAGGGACAAGATTGATCATACGCGCGGCTTGGCGCAGGGCGGTCTAGGTGGTCCCGAGGACGAAATACTCGACGCGGGACAGGAGGAGGTCTTCTCCCGCACCGAAGTCGAGCAAGGCGAGACCGAACACCACCTGGGCGAAGAGACGCCGAGGCTCAGGCCGTGACACGCGGCCTGAAGACGCGCATTCCGGAAACAGCGGCGCACCTTTGCATCGACATGCAGCGCATGTTCGTGGAAGGGACCGAATGGCATACGCCTTGGGCAGCCAAAACCCTTCCGGCCATCGAGGCGCTATGTTCTGCAAGGCCTGAAAGGCTGTGGTTCACCCGCTTCATCCCCGCCGCAACGCCCGATGAGGCGGGGGGCGCCTGGCGCGACTATTGGCGGCGTTGGTCGACCATGACGAAGAACGCTCTCGATCCGGCGATGTTGGATCTGGCGCTTCCGCTTCAGCGGTTCGCGCCGCCCGCCCATATCATCGACAAGACGGTCTATTCCGCCTGGTCAGGCACACGCCTCCACAAGGCGTTCAAAGATCAGGGTGTCGATACGCTCGTCGTAACGGGGGCGGAAACTGACGTTTGCGTTCTCTCGACCGTGCTCGGAGCCATCGATCTGGGCTATCGCATCGTGGTGGTCAGCGACGGGGTCTGCAGTTCGGCCGATCAGCCTCACGATCACCTTTTGGCGCTCTACAGCGACCGCTTCAGTCTCCAGGTCGAAACTGCCGAATGCCGAGAGGTGCTGGAGGCCTGGGTGGCATGACCGTCCATCCTCCCGTTCTGCGCTATCAGATCCGCTACCGTGATGGCGGAGAGCCTGAGACCCTGATCTCAAACGACATGGCTGACGCCATGGCCCAGGCGTCTCAGCGCGCAAAAGCGGTGAGTCAGGCTGTCGCCCTGTGGTGCGATGGTCGGTGGATCGCCGACGTTGATTCAGCCCCGTCGCTCCTCTCGCCCGACTTGATCGCAAAGCTCGTCCATGCCGGCATCTATGTATTCGGCGCACCGGTCCGAGACCGGTGACGAGCTGATCTAGGCCGCCTCGGCCGCGATGGCTTCGGCGAACGCTGGAGACTGCGGACGATAGTGACAGCAGGCCACGCTCGCGAGAACAGCCTCATCCTTCAAAAGAATTCGTCCCCGCACCGTACGTAAAGCGCCGGCGGCGCGAAGGCTCTGACACGCCTGATTGATGCTGGATCGGCGCAGGCTCAGCAGCGCTCCGATATTCGATTGTGACAGCGCGATCTCGAAGCCACCGGTAGCGCGATGAATGTCCAGAAGAAAGCTGGCGACGCGAGAGATCGCCCCATGCGACATGGCGCACCTCAAACGCGTCTCCATCGCCCTCAGTCGCTTGACGCCGCCTGCAAGCAGAAAATGAACGCCTTCCTCACCCGCCTCCCGGCAGAAGGCCGCCACGGGCGCCCGGTACACCAAGCCGTTCGACAGCCAGAGCCCTGGGCTTCCCCCTGCGATGTCGATCAGGTCGCCCGCCGCAGCGACGCCGCAATGGGTCCCTCGTTTCCCGTCATCGAGAAGAAGACAACCCTCGAGAACGACAGCGATCTCGCCATCCGGACGATAGGGTCCACCCGACACGACGGGAATGATCTCTCCCAGGCGTAGCGCACGACTGCGACTTTCGAAGGAGAGCGTATCGAACGCCCGCCACAACGAAAGAATTTCCTCGCGCGGCTCTAGACATGGCGAGGTCTCGCCGGACGGTGTCGCAGGATCGAGCATAGACCCATCCTGCGACTTTCCGGGCGTCGCGCACTTACATGGGTTAACTGACGCCTTCGTCCTCGATCAGTTCGGTCGTGGTCCCTGCCCCAGGTCCCGCCCCTAGATCAGCCCCGGTCACAGGATTGCCGTCGGGGTCAGAGGCTGTCCGGGCCGCAAAGGCCTGGACAGCGGCGGCGTCCAGTTTGCCCAGTGAGACGCTGGCGGAGCCGTCGCCGCCGTCCACGGCGCCCTGCTGTTCACGGTCGTCGATGAACTCCCATTGCTCACCCTCATTCCAGGGACCGCGCGCATCGCCCTCTCCTTGAGACATGTCGTAGTATTTGTCAGCGAAGGCGGGCAGGCCGACCAGCTTGCCCGCCGGGAAGTTCGGCTCCATGGCGTAGAGGGCCTTCTCGAAGGACTTCTGATGCGCCACCTCGCGCGTCATTAGGAAGTTCAAGGCGTCCTTCACGCCGGGATCGTCAGTGCAGTTGATCAGGCGTTCATAGACGATCTTGGCCCGCGACTCGGCGGCGATGTTGGAGCGTAGGTCGCAGGCGGGATCGCCGATCGAGTCGATGTAGGCGGCGGTCCACGGGACGCCGGCGGAGTTGATGAGGGCAGGCGCGCCGCCATAGAGAATGGAGGTCGTATGGCTCTCACCACCGCTGTTCAGCGAGGCGTAGAGATCGGCCTCCTCCATCGCGGCTTCAGCCATCTGGCCTTTCACGCCCCGGTTCAGCATGGACACGATCGAGCCGATGACTTCGAGGTGGCTTAACTCTTCCGTAGCGATGTCGAGCAGCATGTCTTTGCGGCCCGGATCTTCATCCGCCAAAGCCTGTGTGAAGTAGCGCATGGCGGCGGCGAGCTCGCCCTGCGGACCTCCGAATTGCTCAAGCATCAGGGTGGCGAGACCCGGGTTCGGTTCGGCTACCCTGACCGTATACATCAGGCGCTTGTTATGCATGAACATGGTTGGCTCCTCGGTTGAAGCCGAGCTAACCGGGCCATTCCGAGTGCTGTTCCGAAGGTCGGTTTTCGGACCTTGGATCGTTTTACTGTCGAGCTGGACACCTGTTGTGCCCGTTATTGGACAGGCGGAACGGACAACTCCTAACGGCTCTTGAACCTTCTTTCACGGGAGGTTTGATGTCCCTCATCGACAAGGCGCTCGCCGCCGTCACCCCGCAGCCTGACGACGAGACGCGCAAGGCGGCGACGGAAAAGGCCCGGGCCGCCTCCCAGCCTAGAGACTGGCTTTCGCTGGTGCTCGATCATCACGACGCCATCCGCGCCGCCTTCGCCTGTGGCCGGACTGCCAGGACCGCCGCAGAAAGAAACGCCGCTCGCGATGCGCTCGCGGTCGTGCTCAACGGCCATGCGCTGGCCGAGGAGCTGGTCCTCTATCCCGCCCTCGGCCAGGCCGGCGAAAAGATGCACGCGGCCCACGCCTATCTCGAGCAGACGACCACCAAGGCTCAGATGGCGGAGCTTGAAAATATCGCACCCTCAAAGCCCGCCTGGCTGGACAAGTGGGTCCACATCGAAGGCGCCGTTCTCACCCACATGTTCGAAGAAGAAAGCGATTGGTTGCTGACGCTGAAGGCCAATGGCGACCACCAGGTCCGTCTGGCCTCGCGTTACGCCGAAGAGTTCGAACGCTACGCTGGCCCGCCCCAGTCTCGAGCCGCCTGATCCCGACCGTCCAACATCAAGGAGGCATCAACGATGTCCGCCCCGCTTTCGACAGACGCCGACGTTCAGTCACCCGCCTTCCACGACGACGACTATGTCGAAGGCGCCTACGACTCCACCAGCATCCGGGCCGTCATGATCAACCAGCCCCGTCAACGGCTTTATGACTACTGGCGCGACTTTCGAAACCTGCCCAGTTTCATGGAGAATGTGAGGTCGGTGGATCTTCTGGACGCCCTCCGATCGAGCTGGAGCGTCGCCGGCCCGGCCGGTGCGGAGATCGAGCTTGTGAGCGAGATCACCGAAGACCGTCCCGGCGAGTACATCGCCTGGCGCTCCACAGAAGACAGCGACGTCGATCACCAGGGCTGGATCGAGTTTCGCGACAACGCCTTTGGCCGTGGAACCGAGGTGCGTGTCCTGATCAGCTATGACCCGCCGGCGGGCGCCGTTGGCAAACTGGTCGCCAAGGTGATGCAGCGCGAGCCCCGGGTCCAGGCCCGGCGCGAGCTGCGACGTTTCAAACAGCTGATGGAGACGGGCGAAATCTCGACGTCCAAGGCCCCCGACGCGGCGCCGCGCGCCGATCGTCATTTCTGATCCCGGAGGGAATTCTCATGCGCGCTCTGACCTGGCACGGCAAACACAATGTTCAGGTGGACACGGTCCCCGATCCTCAGATCGTCAATCCCCGCGATGCGATCATCAAGATCACGGCGACCGCCATCTGCGGATCAGACCTGCACCTCTACGACAGCGTGATCCCCGGTATGTCTAATGGCGATATCCTCGGCCATGAGTTTATGGGCGAGGTTGTCGAGATCGGCCGTGGCAACACAAGCCTTCAGGTCGGCCAGAAAGTCGTCGTGCCCTTCGTGATCGCCTGCGGCTCGTGTTTCCATTGCGGCAAGCAGCAATTCTCGGCCTGCGACAACTCCAATCCCGCCGACAAGTCCGACGCGTCCGAGATCGCCTACGGTTATTCGGCCGCCGGCCTGTTCGGCTATTCACACCTGACCGGCGGCTATGCGGGCGGTCAGGCGGAATATGTCCGCGTCCCCTATTCCGATGTCGGCCCGATCGTGGTGCCGGACGGGATTGAGGATGAGCGGGTCTTGTTCCTGTCCGACATCTTTCCTACGGGTTGGATGGCGGCCGAGAACGCGGAGATCGAGCCCGGCGACACGGTGGCGATCTGGGGCTGCGGGCCCGTCGGTCTGTTCGCCATCAAGAGCGCCAGATTGATGGGCGCCGGCCGCATCATCGCCATCGATCATCATCCACGCCGACTGGAGCTCGCCAAGGCGAACGGCGCGGAAGTCCTCAACTATCACGAGGTCAAGGTTCGAGAAGCCCTGATGGAGATGACCGCCGGCATCGGGCCGGATGCCTGCATCGACGCCGTCGGCATGGAGGCGCATGGCTTTTCGCCCGACAACATCATCGATGCGGTGAAGCAGGAAACGAAGCTGGGCACGGATCGCCAACATGTCCTCCGCGAGACGATCATGGCGTGTCGCAAGGGCGGCCGGGTATCGATCCCCGGCGTGTATGGCGGAATCGGCGACAAGCTGCCGATCGGCGCCCTCATGCAGAAGGGTCTGACGATCAAGACCGGCCAGACCCATGTGCAGAAATACCTGCCCCAGCTCCTTGAGCTCGTCATGGACGGCAAGATCGACACGACGGATCTGATCAGCCATCGCCTGCCGCTTGAGCAGGCGCCAGAGGCTTACAAGAACTTCCACGACAATCCGAACGAATGGACGAAGGTCGTGCTGAAGCCGCACGGCTGATCAACGGCCTTCGTTCGGATCTCACTGCCGTGACGACGATGGACCGCCAGACGTCTCAGGGCATCACGGCCGGAGCTCGGGATCGTTTTTCAGGCGATCTGGCAGGAACACGACAGGTTCGGCGAGCTTTTGGGTAGGCCATGACGCTGAACCCGCTGCTCGCCGACCGCTCCAGATCCGGTTTCGGCCCACTCGCTACATCAGACGCTGACGGGAGCGCCGCCTGTGGGCAATACTGAGCAGGTCGTAACGGTTCTCGGCGATTCCCTAACCGCCGGCTACGGCCTCAAGCCGGTTGAGAGCTTGCCGCGACAACTGGCGGCGCGACTGGCGACCCACACGCCCCCGGTTCGCATCATCGGCGCAGGCGTGTCCGGCGACACGACAACGGACGGTCTGAGACGGCTCGATCGGGACGTGCCGGGCCAGACGGATCTTTGCGTCGTCGCCCTGGGCGCCAACGACATGATGCAGCTGGTCCCGACCGATCACGTCAGGGATAACCTTCTGTCGATCATCGACAAACTCCAACAGCGCAACATCCCCGTTCTGCTGTGCGGCATGCGGGCGCCGCCCTGGTTCGGCGCCTACGCCTGGGCGTTCGACGCAGTCTACCCCGAGGTCGCTCGAACGGCGAACGCGCCCCTGATGCCGTTCCTGATGGACGGTGTCGCGCTGCACCCAGCCTATGTCTTACCGGACCGGATCCATCCCAACGCCGCCGGCGTGGGGAGGATGGCCGACGCCCTCGCCTCCCATGTGCGCGCCGCTTTGGCGGCCTTGCGGACGCCGTGACGGGATGCGGCTCGTCACCTTCAACATCAACGGCGTCAATCGTCGCCTGCCCAACCTCCTCGGCTGGCTGGAACAGGTCCAGCCGGACGTGGTCTGCCTGCAGGAACTGAAGGCGGCCGACACGCAGTTCCCAGCCGCCGAGCTCGAGGCGGCCGGCTATAGCGCGGTCTGGGTCGGCGAATCGCGCTGGAACGGCGTCGCCATCCTGAGCCGGATCGGCGCGCCGGTCGTGACCCGACGCCGGCTGCCCGGCGACGCCGACGACCGCCAGGCCCGTTATATCGAGGCGGCGGTCAATGGCGTGTTGATCGGCTGCCTCTATCTGCCTAACGGCAATCCCAGGCCCGGGCCCAAGTTCGACTATAAGCTGGCCTGGGCCCGACGGCTCAACGCTCACGCGGCGTCGCTATATTCGACCGAGGCGCCGGTCATTCTCTGCGGCGACTACAATGTCGTCCCGACCGACGCCGACATCTACAATACCCGCTCATGGAAAACCGACGCCCTGCTCCAACCCGAGAGCCGAGCCGCCTTCCAGAGCCTGCTCGACCAAGGCTGGACCGACGCCCTGCGCGAGCGCTTCCCGCACGAACCGCCGCCCTGGACCTTCTGGTCCTATTTCCGGGAGGCCTGGTCCCGCGACGCGGGTCTGCGGATCGACCATGTGCTGCTCAACGGTCTCGCGGCCGAACGGCTGACCGACGCCGGCGTCGATCGCGCGGTCCGCGGCACCGAGGGCGCGAGCGACCACGCGCCGGTCTGGATCGAGCTTGCCTGACCCAGCCGATCCGGACCGCTGGACGTCAGTCGACCCAACAATCGTCAAGCCGTCAGGGTCCGGAAGGTGATGGAATAGCGCAAGGCCGTCATCGGCGTGATCGAATGCTCCCAGGCCGCGCGCGCCTCCCCCGACAGGCGATAGACCGAGCCGCACGCCAGCGCCGCATTTCGACGCAGAAAGCCCGCCCCCTCGCGACGGCGCAGCCGCATCACGCAGGGCGCCAGCAGGGACAGGCCCAGGATCTCGCCATAGACAGGACGGTCGCGATGCCAGCCGATGCCGGCGCCCGGCGCATATTCATTGACCAGAACCTGGACAAAGGCCGCGCCGTCAAGATCGAGCCGGCCCGCCAAGCGCGCCAGCAAGTGCGAGAGGAACGCCGGCCATCCCGCGCCGTCGGCTGCTCGATCAAAGGCCGCGATCCGGCGATGGCCAAGGTAGCCCAGATGCTCATAGGGCTTGAACGCGAGGGTCTGGAGCGCAGCGACCAGCGCGGCCTGTTCGGGCGCCGACAGGACGTCGGCCCAATAGTCGAACCCCGGTACGACCGGCGCAAGAGAAGGCGCCTCTCCGAACAGGTCGATCTGCGCGGGTCTGGTCACGACAGGGCCAGTTGGTTCGCCGCCGCGCCCGTCGTCTCCAGATTGGACAGGCTGACCCCGACCAGCCGCACGCCCCGGATCGGCGGATAGAGGGACCGGACCAGCAGCCGACTGACGTCGCGCAAGGCCTCGCGGGAGCCGACGGGCTCGGACAGGGAGCGGCTGCGGGTGGACTGCTGGAAGTCGGCCCATTTGACCTTGACGGTGACAGTCCGTCCTCGGCTTCCGGTCTTCTCGCACCAGACCCAGACCTCGTCCGCCATCGCCGCCACCCCGGCCTCGATCGCCTCGGGCTCGGTCAGGTCGGAGGCGAAGGTGGTTTCCGAACCGCTCGATTTGCGGGTCCGGTCCGGATTGACCGGCCGATCGTCCTCGCCACGGGCGATGGCGTAATACCAGGGCCCGGACTTGCCGAAATGATGCTGGAGAAAGGCCAGGGGCTGGCGGCGCAGATCCGCGCCGGTGCGGATGCCCAGACCCTCCATCTTGGCGGCCGTCACCGGCCCCACGCCGTGAAACCGCTGGACCGGCAGGGCCTCGACGAAAGCCTCGCCGCGCCCCGGGGCCACCACGAACTGCCCGTTGGGCTTTCTCTGGTCCGACGCCAGCTTGGCCAGGAACTTGTTGTAGGAGATCCCGGCCGAGGCGGTCAGGCCGGTCTCCTCCAGAATTCGCCGCCGGATCGCCTCCGCCGTCGCCGAGGCGCTCCTTAGGCCTCGCCTGTCCGCCGTCACATCGAGATAGGCCTCGTCCAGCGACAGGGGTTCGATCAGGTCGGTGTAGTCCGCGAAGATCGCATGAATCTGCGTCGACACCGCGCGATATACCTCGAAGCGCGGCGGGACGAAGACGAGGTCCGGACATTTCCGCTGGGCGGTCGTCGAGGGCATGGCTGACCGCACCCCGAACCGCCGCGCCTCATAGCTGGCGGCGGCGACCACTCCGCGCGCCGCCGCATGACCGACTGCCACGGGCCGACCGCGCAGGGCGGGATCATCCCTCTGTTCCACGGAGGCGAAGAAGGCGTCCATGTCCACGTGGACGATCTTGCGGGTGGCGACGCCGGACATGCAGCCTGCATATCAACACGAGAACAAAAAGAAAACATTTGTCCAAGGCGACGCTTGCCATTCGGCTCGCCGGAGTGCTGTCGGGGAGGTCGAACCCGTTTAATCCCCATGTCATACGTCGAGCTTCAAGCCACTTCGCACTTTTCCTTCCTGCGCGGCGCCAGTAGTTGCGAGCTGCTGTTCGAACAGGCGCGGCTGTGCGGGCTTGAGGCCCTCGCCATCGTGGATCGCAACTCGCTGGCCGGGATCGTCCGCGCCCATGAGGCGGCCAAGGCCTCCGGCGTACGGCTGATCGTTGGCTGCCGGCTTGATCTGATCGATGGGACGGGCGTGCTTGTCTTTCCGACCGACCGGCCGGCCTATTCCAGACTGACGCGCCTGCTCTCCCTGGGCAAACGACGCGCCGGCAAGGCCAAATGCCACCTCGACTGGTCGGACCTGAAAGACTGGTCGGAGGGCCTGATCGCCATCCTGGTTCCGGACGAGGCGGACGAGGCTTGCGCCGCCAATCTGCGACGGCTGAAGGCGACCTTTCCTGCGGGCGCCTATCTCGCCCTGACGCTGCGACGACGCCCCCGCGATGCCTTGCGGCTGCACGACCTGTCGAACCTCGCCGTCCAGGCGGGCGTGCCGACCGTCGTGACCAACGACGTCCTCTTTCACCACCCGGACCAACGCCTGTTGCAGGACGTGGTCACCTGCGTTCGACACGGCTGCACGATCGACGAGCTAGGCTTCCGGCGCGAACGCCATGCGGATCGCTACCTGAAGCCCCCCGCCGAGATGCACCGCCTGTTCAAGGCCTATCCCGAGGCCCTGGCCCGCTCGGTCGAGATCGCCGACCGGTGCCGCTTCTCCCTCGACGAACTGGCCTATCAATATCCCGACGAGGTCTCGACGCCGGGCATGACGCCGCAGCAGACCCTCGAACAGCTGACCTGGGCCGGAGCCGCCGACCGCTATCCGGAAGGGCTGCCGGACAGGGTGCGCAAGACGCTTCGGCACGAACTCGATCTGATCGGCCAGCTCGACTACGCCCCCTATTTTCTGACGGTCCATTCGATCGTGCGCTTCGCCCGCAGCCAGGACATCCTGTGCCAGGGACGGGGTTCGGCCGCCAACTCCGCCGTCTGTTACGTGTTGGGCATCACCTCGATCGACCCGGGCCGCAATGATCTGCTGTTCGAGCGCTTCGTCAGCCAGGAGCGCCGCGAACCCCCGGACATCGATGTCGATTTCGAGCATGAGCGGCGCGAAGTCGTCATGCAGTGGATCTTCGAGACCTACGGCCGAAACCATGCGGCGCTCTGCTCCGTCGTCACCCGCTATCGCTCGCGCGGCGCCCTGCGCGACGTCGGCAAGGCGCTGGGGCTCAGCGAGGACCTGATCAAGACCCTGTCGTCCCAGGTCTGGAGCTATTCCAGCGAGGGCGTCGAGGACAAGCATGTCGCGGACCTCAACCTCAATCTGGAAGACCGGCGGCTTCGCCTGGCGCTAGAGCTGTCGCGTCAGCTGATCGGGGCCCCGCGCCACCTCAGCCAGCACCCGGGCGGGTTCGTCCTGACGCACGATCGCCTGGACGACCTGGTCCCGATCGAGCCGGCCGCGATGAAGGACCGCCAGGTCATCGAATGGGACAAGGACGACATCGACGTCCTGAAGTTCATGAAGGTCGATGTTCTGGCGCTCGGCATGCTCA
>NZ_DAMBJX010000034.1:0-21730 GCF_032067225.1 Brevundimonas vesicularis
ATAGGGACGCACCACCGACCAGGCCGGCTCGTCCAGCCGGTGCGACACCGGACCGTTGTGCTTGATGACGCCCTCGACCGTTTCCCAACTCAGGTTCAGCCCGTCGAACTGCGGATAGCGGTTCTCCAGCTCGGTCACGACGCGGAAGCTCTGGACGTTGTGGTCGAACCCGCCATAGTCGCGCATCTGCACCACCAGCTCGTCCTCGCCGGCGTGGGCGAAGGGCGGATGGCCCAGGTCGTGGGCCAGAGCGATAGTCTCGGCCAGGTCGTCGTCCAGCCTCAGCGCATGGGCCAGCGACCGCGCGATCTGCGCCACCTCCAGCGAATGGGTCAGGCGGGTGCGGTAGTGATCGCCCTCATGCGCCACGAAGACCTGAGTCTTCTCCTTCAGCCGCCGGAACGCCGTTGCATGGATGATGCGGTCACGGTCGCGCGCAAAGGCGGTGCGCGTGCGGCTGGCAGGCTCGAAAACGCGGCGGCCCTGGGTCAGGTCGGCGCGCTCGGCGTAGGAGGCGAGGTCTGTGTGGCTCAAGTCATCAACTTTGAGGCTGCTTTGATGCGGGGGGCCTTTGCGAACGGCCGTGCCCGCCTCATATAGACAGCCGTGAGCACCGTCCAATCCACAGAACCGTCCACACCCGCCTTCACCGTCGCCACGCGCGCGCCGGAAGGCATCGTCCTGGCCGCCAGCGCCGCCAAGCGGCTGGCGAAACTGGGCGCGGTCGAGGGCAAGACCCTGATGCTGCGCGTGGCGGTGGACGGCGGCGGCTGCTCGGGTTTCCAGTATCGGTTCGAACTGGTCGAGACGGCCGAGGACGACGATCTGCGCATTCAGGCCGACGGCCAGACCGCCCTGATCGACCCCGTCTCGGTGCCCTTCCTGAAGAATTCCGAGATCGCCTACGTCGATGAGCTGGCCGGCGCCCAGTTCGTGGTCAGGAACCCCAACGCCGCCTCCAGCTGCGGCTGCGGCGTCAGCTTCTCGATCTGACGACGGCCCAGCCGGTCGCCAGGATGGGCGAGGCCAGCAAGGCCGCAAACACCCAGTCCCACACCCCATCCTGCAACAGCGCGCCCACCAGCCCGATCAGGCTGAGCGCGAACAGGACGATGGGTGCGCGGAAGATGGCCCACAGGGTCAGATCCCTCGGGTTATGACGGCGACGGCTCACGCCTTCCGCCTCCCCTTGCCCAGCCACAGATAAAGACCGGACCCCAGGATCACGATGGTGGCGATGTCCAAGAGCGCCCACAGGATCTTCAGCGCCAGCCCGCCATAGTCTCCGAAATGCAGCGGCTGCGACAGCGACAGGGTCTTCACATACCAGGGCATCGGCGCCACCGCCGCCAGTTCCCCCGTCCGCGCGTCGATCAGCGCCGGCGTCGTCATATGCGTCGTCAGCGGTGTGTCGCCGTGGAAGAAGACGGCATAGTGGTGGTCGGTCGAATAGTCGGTCCCCGGAAACGCCACGAACTGCAGCTTCATGCCCGGCAGCGCCGCCTTGGCCCGCTCCACCGCCGCATCCAGCGAGGCCCGGCCCTGCGAGGGGGCGGGCGCATCGTAGGCGACCGTCAACTCCTTCAGCGCCGTCTCTTTCCAATAGGCCAGGATGGGCGTGGCCAGGGTGTTGACCACCCCCGTCAGCCCCACCACCAGCACCCAGGCCGCCGTCACCACGCCCAGCAGATTGTGATAGTCCAGCCACCGCGTCCGCGCCGCCTTCTTGACCCGCACCGTCCCGAACGGCAGCCGACGCATGAAGGGCGCATACAGCACCACGCCCGACGCCACGGCGACGACCAGCATCAGCCCCATCGCGCCCAGAAACAGCATTCCCGGCAGACCCAGGAACATGTCGGTGTGCAGCTGAAGCAGGAACTCCATCACCGGATGGCCGGCGACCAGCGGCGCGCCCTCGCCGCTGGTCTGGTCGATGGGCTCGAAACTGTATTTGCCGGCCGGGGCGTCCGGGGCGCGGCTGGTGACGTTCACCACCGGCCGTTCTTCGTCGAAGCTCATGAAGGCCGGAACCTCGCCCGGATGTTTGGCCAGACCGGCGGCCAGCACCTCGTCCAGCGTCAGCAGTTGGCCGTCTGGGTTCTTCGGGGCCCACGGCTCATGCAGCAGCGCCGCGTTCAGCTCGTGGCTGAACACCAGCGGCAGCCCTGTGACGCACAGCATCAGCAGGAACAGGGTCGAGATCAGGCTCGACCACTTGTGCGTCCAGGTCCAGGCGCGGATCGTCCGGGCGTGCATCGGCCGGCGCGGATCAGAACTCGGTCGAGACCGACAGACGCAAGGTCCGCGGCGCGCCCAGCGTCAGATAGTTCGATCCCGGATAGCCGCCGACCGCGACCCACTGATCCTCGTCCGCGACATTCTCCACCCGCGCCCGCAGCGTCACCGGCTTGTCGCCCGCCACGAAGGCGTAGCGCACGCCGGCGTCGAACCGGGTCCAGCTTTCCAGCTCCAGCGTATTGGTCGCATTGGCCGGCTGGGCGCCGGTATGGACCGCCCGGCCCTCGACCGTCAGGCCGCTGACCATCGGCACATCCCACTCGACGTTCAGATTGGCCTGGAAGTCCGGCACCCCGATCGCCGACTTGCCCGCATTGGCGGCGGTCAGCGACCGATTGATCTCGGCGTCCAGCCATGTCGCGCCGCCGATCAGACGCAAGCCTGCGACCGGTTCGCCATAGACGGTCAGCTCGACGCCCTTGTTCTCCTGCTCGCCGCCGTCCGAATAGACAGCGGTATTCGGATCGAAAAAGGCGCTGGGCAGGGTCGTGCGGAAGACGCTCAGCGTGCCGCCGTACGAACCGGCGTCGTATTTGGCGCCGATCTCGGCCTGCTCGGCGCGGAACGGCGACAGCACTTCGCCGCCGTTCGCCACCGTCACGCCATTGACCACCGCCGGCGCGGTCGTGCCCGGAACCAGGGCTTCGGCATAGTTGGCGTATAGCGAGATCGCGTCGTTGGGCTTGTAGACCACGGCGACGGCCGGCGTCGTCGCCTCGCTGGAATAACCCGACGTGAATGCGCCGTCGGCATAGGCATAGGATCGGGTCTCGATCTCCTGATAGCGGACGCCGACCGTCGCCAGCAGCCGTCCATCCAGGAAGGACAGCACATCGGCGACGGCGAAACTGGTGTTCTTGACCCGCTCGGTGACGTTGGGATCATCCAGATCGCCCGAGACGCTGCCGATGGCCGGCGCCGGCGACAGCAGCGGATTGGTCAGCGTCCCCATCGCATAGCCGGCGAAGCTCGACGCCGCCCAGGCGTTCCTGGACTTGGACTGGATCTGCGAGGCCGAGGCGACCAGACGATGGTTGATCGGGCCGGTCGTCAGGTCGGCGCGCACGCCTATGTCGCCCGACCAGACCGTGTCCTCGCGAATATTGTCGAAGCGATAGCCGCGGATCGCGCCCGCCGCGTCGGCGCGCGGATTGGCCAGGCTGTTGTCTTCCTCGCCCTGACGCCCGCCGAACGCGGCCCAGGCGCTGATGCTGTCGGTCAGGTCGAGCTCGCCGCGCACGGCGCCGAACAGCTGTTCCTCGTCGGTGTAGGTCCAGCGCTGGGCGAAGTTCTTGTCGGCCGAGGGCGCGTCAGGGATGGCGGTTCCCGGCGTCACGCTGGGACGGGGCGCGTCGATCCGGTGATCCTGCCAGCCCAGATCGGCCGAAAACCGGGCGCGATCGCCTCGGCGGTCCAGTCCAAGGCCGACGACCCGCAGTTGGCCGGTCTCGTCCTCGACGGCGCTTTCGCCCGCACGGCTGGCGATGTTCAGGCGCGCGCCCCATTCGCCTTCGTCGCCGAAACGGCGGGCCAGGTCGGCGGCGGCGTAGATCTCGTCACGGCCCGACACGCCTCCAGTCAGGCGCGTCAGGGGGGCGTCGCCCGCCCGCTTCGGCGTCAGGTTGAAAGCGCCGCCGACCCCCGTTCCGCCCGGCGCGGCGCCGTTCAGGAAGGTGCTGGCTCCGCGAAACACCTCGACCCGCTCGACCAGTTCGGCCGCTACAAACTGGCGCGGCAACACGCCATAGAGGCCGTTGTAGCTCATGTCGTCCGAATAGACCGGAAAGCCGCGAACGACATACAGCTCCTGGAAGTTGCCGAATCCCTTGGACACACGCACTGTCGGGTCGTTCTGCAGCACGTCGCCGATGCCGCGCGCCTGCTGATCGCGCACCAGCTTTTCGGTGTAGTTGGCGGTCGAGAAGGGCGTGTCCATCACGCCCAGATTGCCCAGCAAGCCGACCCGACCCCCGCGCGCCACCTGACCGCCCGCCGCCGGGGCCGTCAGCCGCACCTGCGATCCCGTCACCACGATCTCGCCCAGCTCCGCCGGGGCCGTCGCCTGCTGCGCCAAGGCCGGCGAGGAGAGCGTCAGCGCAAGGGCGCTGGCGGTCAAAAGAACGGAGGCACGGCGGAGGCAGGGCATTTTGATACGCATTCTCAAAATCAAGTTGCGCGTCCCTAGCCCGATCGCTCGGTGCAATGCAATCCGCCGCACCCGCGACATATTGCATTTAGTCCCTTTCCTAATTAGGAAGGTCGCTATGAACACCCTGTTCAAGGCCCTGTCGCATCCGGTGCGTCGACGCATCATCGCCATGCTGCGCGCCGGTCCGCTAGCGTCCGGCGACATCGCCGCCGCCTTTGACATGAGCTGGCCCACCATCACCGGCCACCTCAACGCCCTGAAGGAGGCCGGTCTGGTCAGCCCGGAGCGCGAGGGCCAGACCATCCGCTATCGGCTGGAAATCTCGGCGGTCGAAGAGGCGATGGCCTTTCTGATGGACATCGTCGGAACCGGCGAAGCGACCGAGCCCCTGCCCCAGACCTCAAAGGAAACACGCCGATGAAGGATCGCCTGTCCCTGCTGGACTACCTGACCCTCGCCGTCTTCGGCATGCAGGCGGCGTTTGCCCTCTACATCGGCGTCAACGGCCCGACGACGCCGATGCCGATGCACTGGAACGCGCATTGGCAGGTGGATCGCTGGGGCGACCGGGTGGAGTTCGCGACCTTCGCGGGCGGCATGGCGGTGATCGGCTTCATCGCCGCCGCCGGCCTGGGTCTGGCCGCCCTGCGCGCCGAGAACCAGGGCGACGCCTCACGTCGTCGCTCGATGCGGATCGGTCAGGGGCTGACCGTGTTCATTGTCGCCGCCATCGGTCTGGTCATCGCCTGGGCCAGCCTGGGGCACGCGACCGTCGACAGCGGCCCCGCCGTAATGACCGGCGCCCTGTCGCTGATCCTGCTGGTCGTCGGCGCCTTTCTCGGCCGGGTCGCGCCCAATCCCCTGATCGGTGTGCGCACCCCCTGGAGTTACAAGAGCCGCCTGGCCTGGGACCGCTCAAACCGTCTGGCGGGCCGACTGTTCTGCCTGGTCGGTCTGGCCGGTCTGATCGCCGCGCCGCTCGCGCCCCCGCCCTATGGCGTCACGGCCCTGATCGCCGCCGTCATCGTCGTCGCAGGCCTTTCGATCTTCGAAAGCTGGCGCGTGTGGCGCGCCGATCCCGACCGCCAACCCTTCTGAAGGAGACTGCAATGCCGATGCTGACCCACGCCCTTCTGGCCGCCAGCCTGATCGCCGGCCCGGTCTCGACCGACATCGCCCTGCCCGCCCAGCCCGCGCCCCTGCATGGCACGCTGCTGACGCCGGAGGCGCCGACGGCCGTCGCCGTCATCCTGCCTGGCTCCGGCCCGACCGATCGGGACGGGAACAGCCCGATGGGCGTCGCCGCCTCGACCTATCGCCTGCTGGCCGAAGGCCTGGCGGAACAGGGTATCGCCACCCTGCGCATCGACAAGCGCGGTGTCGCGGCCAGCACAGCCGCCGGGTTCGACGAAACCAAGCTGCGTTTCACAGACTTGGCCGACGATGCGCGCGCCTGGGCCGCCGAGGCCGCCTCGCGGACGGGACAGCCCTGCGCCTGGTTGATCGGCCACAGCGAAGGCTCTCTGGTCGCGCTGAAGGCGGTCGAGGGCGGAGACGACAAGGTTTGCGGCCTGATCCTGCTGGCCGGCGCGGGTCGCCCGGCCGGCGCGAGCATCCGAGAACAACTGGACGCCGGCCTGCCCGAGCCGATGAAGCCCCAGGCCTTCGCCGTCCTGAGCGAGCTCGAAGCCGGCCGCACCGTCGCCGACACGCCGCCCGCGCTGGCGGCCCTATTCCGCCCGTCAGTCCAGCCCTATCTGATCTCGTGGTTCGCGCTGGACCCCGCCGCCCTGCTCGCCGCCTACGACGGCCCGGTCTTCATCGGCCAGGGGACCACCGACCTTCAGATCGGCGTCACGGACGCCCAGGCCCTCGCGGCCGCCGACCCAAAGGCCACGCTGAAACTCTGGGACGGCGTCAACCACCTCCTCAAGACCGCCCCCGCCGACCGCACCGCCAATCTGGCCACCTACGCCGATCCGGCGCTGCCGCTCGCGCCGGGCGTGGCGCAGGATGTGGCGGCGTTCATTCGAGAAACAGACAGCCCTCATTAGGTCTAAGCCTTCAACGCTATGATTTGGCCGACCGTCATGTGACAGGAGCGAACGGTCCGACCACCCATTCCATCACACGCCAGTCGCTGTGAGGCGCGCGTCGCCAGACCTGGCGATAGGTGGCGTAAACGCTCTGCCCCTGGCGATCAGTAGGTCGGCAGGAGGCAAAGCCATCGACTTCGACGACCGTCGATGAGACCCCATGGACCCTGCCAGGCTCGAAACTTAATCCAGGACATTCGCCTTCCCGGGTGATCAAGAAGTCGGTTGCACCGCCTTCATCATGGCCGACGCGGTTTCTTGGAATATCGCGCCCTGCCCACTGAAGACGGGTCCAAGGATCAACCCCTGTAACCCGCCGCCACTCCAGTCGTTTGCGGGTGATCGAGTCATCGTCCAGAATTCGCAAATTCTGCCTCGCGCGACTGAAGACCTCAGCCGCCGCCATCTCGTCGCCGCTAAATCGAAAACAATTCGACAGTCGGAACACGCCGTCGGGCGCGGCCTCTCCTGAAATCGCAGCGCAAGCCGGGAAAAGCGGCTCAGCAAGCTTGGCTGCAAGTCGTGCGAAAGAAACGATCGCATTGCTCTCACAGCTGCTTGACGACAGTTGCTTGATCCTCGCCCGCGATCGATTGTCAGGAGAGGGCAGCCCGATCTCGGCGAAGATGGCTCCACCATCCATACAGACATCGATGGGCGCAGGCGTTCTGACCTCCACGGGAACGAGCAACTCGTCGCCAGCCTGCTGGATTTGCCGCCAAGCCTCCTGCGGTACATCGGCAGTCATCTTGCGGTTGGCTCCAGACGACACTTCCACCGATGGGCTGTGACCGGGACGTCTGACAAAGGCGACGGCGGGTAAGCCTCCCCCGCCCTCGAGGTAGAAGGCGCGATAGACCTCGACGCCGTCGGCTGTCTCAGCCTGCAATGGCTTCACGTCCAATGCGGCCCTCAGTGCGGCGCGCCCTTCTTCGGTACACACTTCACCGTGTCTCGCCCCTGTGCAGTTCGCAGTCGACGGGGCCGCCACGGAGGCCTGCAACATGAGCGCTAAGATTAAAGACATCGGCATCCTCCGGACGCCATATGTCTATGTTCGCCACCTCATGTCGATCATCCCATTCTTCCAAACAGAGAACGGCGAACACAACCAGCTTTAGTTCTGTGATTGATCGGACGGCCGGAGATGATGCTCTGAGCCACCCCGCGCCTCATCCGCCAGGGCGAAGAACCCCTTCCGTACCTCCGCCGCGAACGGATTGTCGCGTTCGATGGCGCGGAAGACGGCGGGGCTGTCGTGGCGAACCATGTCGACGGCCTGCATCAGCCGGTCGAAGCTGGCGGTGGTCATGCGCGTCGGCAGGGGCTCCATGGCCATCAGGACGCGGGCGATCAGATGGGTCAGGCCTTGGACGGTGGCGGCCTCGCGGTCATGGTCCTCGGGGCTTACCTGAAACACCCTCAGCCCCAACGCCCTACGGCAGAAGGCAGCCACGCGGCGGGCGTCTTTCGCCCCCCTCACCTCGCACACGGCGATCCGCAGGCCCGCGATGCCGTCCTTGCCGCTCTGTGGTCCGAACAGGGGGTGGGTTCCGACGATCCGCACGCCGGGCGGCAGCAGTTCGTCCATCGCCTGCGCCGGCTTCACCTTCACCGAGCCCACGTCGATCACGAGTGCGTCGGGCCTCAGGTGCGGGCAGATGGCGATCAGCGTCGCCTCCAAGGCCTCGACCGGCACGGCCAGCACCACCGTCGGACAAGCGGCGGCGGTGGCCAGATCGGTCAGGGTCGCGACGCCTTCGTCATCGCTGACCGCCGGATCCTGCGCCAGGATATCGAACCCCGCCGACAGATGCCGCGCCGTCAGCCGCCCGAAGGCGCCGAAGCCGATCAGGCCGAGCGTTCCCCTCACAGCGTCTCCATGAACCGCACCGGCCGCCCGTGCGCCGATCCGATCAGTTCGCCGTCCTGCATCACCACCCGGCCGCGCACGATGGTCGCCATCGGCCAGCCGGTCGCCTCCATCCCGTCGAACGGGGTCCAGCCGCAGCGCGTCGCCTGCTGATCGTGCGTGATCGTGCGCTTGGCCTTCAGATCGACAATGGTCAGGTCGGCGTCATAGCTGACGGCCATCCGCCCCTTGTTGGCCGTGCCGAACACCCGCTGCGCCCCCGCCGAGGTCAGGTCTATGAAGCGCTCCAGCGACAGCCGCCCATTGGCGACATGGGTCAGCATCAGCGGCACCAGCGTCTGCACCCCCGGCATGCCGGACGGTGAGGCCGGATAGGGTTTGGCCTTTTCTTCCTTGGTGTGCGGCGCGTGATCGGAGCCCAGCACGTCGGCGACGCCCTGCTGCATCCCCCACAGCCACAACGCGTCCACATGCTCCTGCGACCGGATCGGCGGGTTCATCTGGGCATAGCTGCCCAGCCGCTCATAGGCTTCCGGTCCGACCAGGGTCAGGTGCTGGGGCGTGATCTCGACGGTGGCGACATCCTTGTGGAAGCGCAGATATTCCATCTCTTCCTTGGTCGTGACGTGCAGCACATGGATACGCGCGCCCGTCTCCTTGGCCAGGCCGACCAGGCGCCGGGTCGAGCGGATGGCGCTCTCGGCGTCGCGCACCTCGGGGTGGCTGGTCCAGTCAGCGGTGCGGGCCAGGCCGCGACGCTCGACCAGGCGGTATTCGTCCTCGGAGTGGAAGGTGGCGCGGCGGCGCACATTGGACAGCACCTTGCGCACCCCCTCGTCGTCGGCGATCAGCAGGTCGCCGGTCGAGGCGCCCATGAAGACCTTGACCCCGCAGCAGCCCGGCAGCCGCTCCAGCTCGCCCAGATAGTCCGCATTCTCATGTGTGCCGCCGATGTAGAAGGCGTGGTCGGTCCACATCCGATCCTTCGCCCGCGCCAGCTTGTCGGCCATGGTGTCGGGGTCGGTAGTGTTGGGATTGGTGTTCGGCATTTCGAACACGGCGACGACGCCGCCCAGGGCCGCCGCGCGGCTGCCCGTCTCCAGGTCTTCCTTCCACTCCAGCCCCGGCTCGCGGAAATGGACTTGGGTGTCGATCACGCCCGGCAGAACCGTCAGGCCCGTCGCGTCGAAGACCTCGCCTGCCGATGCCTGAGACAGATCGCCGATGAAGGCGATCTTGCCGTCGATCACCCCGACATCCGCCATGCCCCGCCCCGCATGGTTCGCCACCTCGCCGCCACGGACGATCAGGTCATAGGTCTGGGTCATGAGAAATCCTGCGGGTGTTTCCGCGGTTCTAGCGGATGCAGCGTCGACCATGAAAGCCGCTAAACGCTCTCCCTCCCCGTTCGGGGAGGGTGGCCGAGCCGCAGGCGAGGTCGGGTGGGGACGGCAAGGTGAAACGACACAGGTCCGTCGCAGGATGGCCGGCCGCACCCACCCGGCCGCTTCGCGGCCACCCTCCCCGAACGGGGAGGAAGATCTGGTTCAGCCCCGCGCCTTCAACATCCGCTGCGCCGCCTTCAGCACCCGCTCCCACGGCAGGTCCATCATATGCTGAATCGCCTGGTTCAGGCGCGGATCCAACTTCTTGAACTCTTCATAGGTCCGAGGCCCGCGCACGGCCTCGCCCTTCCAGGGTCCGCGCACGGTCTCGTCCGACGGTCCGAAGGCGGCGACGACCGGCGCGCCCGAGGCCACGGCCAGCTGGGTCCAGATCGAGTCCGCCCCGATGTACAGCACCGATTTTGACAGGGCCGCGACCGTCTGCAGCCGCGTCAGCTTGCCCTGAAGCTCGATCACCCGCGCGCGCGGCACGGCGTAGCGGATCGTGTGCGCCGCCTCGCGGTCGATCTCCTCGCCCACGATCATCAGCCGCCCGCCCGCCAGCGGCCCGTCGTCGGCCAGCAGCTTGGCCGCGACCTTGGCGTAGCGTTCGGCCGGCCAGCGCTTGCCCATCCATTCCACGCCCGGCCCGACCGCCAGGATCGGCCCGTCACCGCCCGTCGCCGGGATCAGCGCCTCGACCTGGGCCCGCGTCTCATCCGAGACATAGAGTTTCGGCGCCGGGATCTCGTCCGGCTCCAGCTTCAGCACCGCCGCCGCCGCCTCGACCGCATGCAGGCCCGGCTGATCCTTGCCCCGCACCGCGCGCTTGTGCCGCCTCAACTTGCCCGACAGGTCCGAGCCGCGCATGTCCACGACCAGCCCCCATTTGGTTGCCCGCACCTGGTTCCACAGGGCGATCCATTCGAAATGGCCTTCGCGCTCCAGCACGATCAACTTCGTCAGGCGCGGCGTATCGGCGAACAGCGGCGCGCTGGCGGCCGATCCGACGATGGTGAAGGTCGCGTGCGGCAGGCTCTCGACCAGATGCGCCAGCACGCCTGAAGACAGCACGGCGTCCTCGGCGTCCGCCTCGGCGATGTACAGGATGGGAAACCGCCCGATCATCCGTAGACGGATACAGGGATTCTATCTGCGGTTCAGCGCCAAACGCGTGTTTCCACAGGAAGGCCCCATGCGCTACAGCGACGCGCATGAGCCAGACGCCCGACCCAGCCGCAGCCGCCGCCCTCGAACGCTTCAAGGCCCAGCGCGTCACGGCCATCTATCGGCTGGACCTGATCGCCAAGGGCGCGACGATTGCCTACGAGGACGGCACCCCCATCGACATGGCCTCCGAAAAGGCCCGGCTGGAAGCCGTCGTCGCCGACATGGATCGCCGCATCGCCCGGCTGGAGCGTTCAGCCGGGTGAGCCTGCCTCTCCTCCCCGGCCGGACCTGCGGCGGTTGCGTCGAATGCTGCCGCGTCATTCCGCTGAACCTGCCGGAACTGGCCAAGCCGACGGGCGAACTGTGCGCCTATTGCGTCGACGGCGCCGGCTGTTCGGTCCACGAGATTCGGCCGAACACCTGCCGCATCTGGTTCTGCCTGTGGCGTGTGGTCGAGCTGTCCGACGACTGGCGACCGGATCGCAGCGGCGTCATCGTGCGCCCCGACGGCGTCGAGGATGGGGTCATCACCCTCTATGTCCTGCGCCGCTCCGACTTCCTGGCCTCGCCCGAGTTTTTCGTGACCGTCGCCGGCTGGGTCGCGGAAGGCATTGAGGTCGCACTCAGCATTCCCGGCCCCGTTGGGACCTATCCGGCCCGCGCCGTCGTCAGCGATTGGCTGCGCCCGGCGATCGAGGATGGCGACACCGACGCCTTCACGACGCGCGTCTTGATGTCCCTCGACCGGCTGGCCGAACACGATTTCCAGCCGGACGGCGTCGTCGCGCGATATGCGGTGACAACCCAGGATCGGCCGAAAGCTTAGCCGAAGCTTAAGCCCTTGGCGTTACGATAAAATCCGTAACGCCGTCGCTGGAAAGGGCACGCCGTCGATGCAGGCCTGGGACGCGCTGAAACGACCGATCTGGATGTTCGATCCGGTCGCCTTGCGCGGCGTCTACGCTAATGCGGCCGCGCTCGACCTCTGGGGCTCCGATAATCTCGACGCCCTTCTGGCGCGCGATTTCAGCAACGTCTCCCCCGCCGTCCTGGCTCGCACCGAGCGTCTGGCGCGCGAGACGGCCAATGGTGAGACCCTAACGGAAGACTGGACCTTCTACCCGCACGGGCGACCGCTGACGGTGTCGGCGGTGATCTCGACCTATCGCCTGACGGACGGCACGCCGGTTCTGCTGTTCGAGGCCGCGCCCATTGCGGTCGAAAACGAGGAGCGTCGCGCCGTGGAGGCGTTGCGCCACACCTCGACGCTGATCACCCTGTTTGACAGCGAGGCCCGCCCGATCTTCTCCAATCCTTCGGCCTTCGCCGCCTACGGATCGACCGCGCACCCCTTCGAGGCCCGGTTCGCCGAACCCGAGCGCGCCCAGCCCATGCTGGCGGCCGCCCTGTCGGGGTCAGCGATTTCCGACGTCTGCGAGATCATCACGCGAGAAGGCGTGCGCTGGCACCATCTGGACGTTCGTCCCGTGACGGACCCCGTCACGGGCCATCTCGGCGTCTTGCTGAACGAGATCGATGTGACCGACCGCGTCGAGGCCGAACAGGCCCGCGTCGCCGCCGAGCAGAAAACCGCGATGGCCGAGGCCCGGCAGAAGTTCCTGACGGACATGTCGCACGAACTGCGCACGCCGCTGAACGCGGTCATCGGCTTCTCCGATCTGTTGTCCAAGGCCGGCCTGCCCGACGAACAGGCCGATCAGGTCGCCCGCATCAACGGCGCGGGCCAGCGCCTGTTGTCCGTCGTCAATGATATGATCGACCTGTCGGCCGACAACGTTGTTCCCCTGGAGCCTTCAGACACCCCGGCCGAGCCCACCCCGCCGGCCAATGAGGACGTCCCTGCCCTGCGCGTCCTCTATGTCGACGATCACGACAGTAACCGCGCCCTGGTCATGGCGGTGTTGACGGCCCAGGGCATCGCCTGCGCCACCGCCAACGACGGCGAACAGGGCGTCGAGGCCGCCCGCACCGGCGACTGGGACGTGATCCTGATGGATATCCAGATGCCCGTAATGGACGGCGTAGAGGCGACCCGCGCCATCCGCGCCCTGCCCGGCGTCGTGGGCCGCACGCCGATCCTGGCCCTGACCGCCAACACCCTGCCGGAACAGCTGACCCAGTACGAACAGGCCGGCATGGACGACTGCATCGCCAAGCCGATGAACATCGTCGATCTGGTCATGCGCGTCACCGCCTGGGGCGCCAGCGACTGGCGGACCTTCGATCCCCGTTGCGAAGACGCGGCGGCCGCTGTCGCCTAAAATTCGGCGCGGCGTCTTCTGAAGCCACGCCGTCGGCCTTATCTTCTCTCCATGCCAATAGCCCGTCTCGACAGTCGCGCCCTGATCTCAGTCACGGGCGAGGATGCGAAACCCTTTCTGCACAACCTGCTGACCCAGGATGTGGAGACACTGGTCGACGGGGAACTGCGGTTCGGCGCCCTTCTGTCGCCGCCCGGCCGGCTGCTGTTCGACCTGTTCCTTCTGGGACAGGCTGACGGCGTTCTGCTGGATGTGACGACTGAGCGTCGCGACGCCCTGATCCAGCGCCTGTCGATGTACAAGCTGCGCGCCAAGGTCGAGGTCGCCGCCGACGACCGCCCGGTCTTCGGCGCCTGGCCCGAGGCCCCCGCCGGCTTCATCCCCGACCCCCGCACGCCCCTGATGGGCGGCCGTCTCTATGGCGAGGCGACTGCAGACGCCGCCGAGACCAACTACGACACCCACCGCCTGTTGATCGGCCTGCCCGATCCGACCGCCGACGCGCCCCAGGACAAGACCTATCCGATCGAGGCCGACTTCGACCTGCTGAACGGCATCGACTTCCAGAAGGGCTGTTTCGTCGGGCAGGAAACGACCTCGCGGATGAAGCGCCGGGGCACGATCAAGAACCGGATGCTGCCGCTCGATTTCGACGGCCCGCCGCCCGCCTTCGGCGCCGAGGTGCTGAAGGGCGAACTGCGCGCGGGCGAAGTCCTCTCGGGGCAGGACGGTTCGGTCATGGCCCTGCTGCGCGTCGACCGCCTCGACGGCGACCTGACCGTGGACGGCCGCCCGGCGCGCTTGCGCAAACCCGCCTGGATGGGCGAGGACGTCCTTCCCTCCTCCAACGCGTGAGTCCCCCCATGAAGATCGCCGATCAGATCGTCCTCGTCACCGGCGGGGCGCGCGGCGTCGGCGCCGCCTGCGTCCGCGCCTTCGCCCATGAAGGCGCTCGCGTCGTCATCAACTGGAGGAACAGCGGCGAGGCCGCGAACGCTTTAGCCGCCGAGATCGGCGAGCGCGCCCTCGCTCTCCAGGCCGACGTGACCGACCGCGCCGCGGTGGACGCCATGGTCGCGGCGGCGCAAGGCCGTTTCGGCGCCCCCGTCACCACCGTCGTCAACAACGCCCTGGACTACAGTTTCAACGGCGACGCCCGCTCCCAGATGACCGCCATCGGCTGGGATGAGATGGATCGCCAGTTCTCAACCGTCGTACGCGGCGCCCTGAACCTGATCCAGGCGACCGCGCCCGGCATGGCCGCGGCCCGGTTCGGCCGCATCGTCAACATCGGCACCAACCTGTTCCAGAATCCGGTCGTGCCCTACCACGACTACACCGCCGCCAAGGCCGCCCTGCTCAGCCTGACCCGCACCGCCGCCGGCGACCTCGGCCCCGACGGCGTCACCGTCAACATGGTCTCGGGCGGTCTCCTGCGCACCACAGACGCCAGCGCCGCCACGCCCGAGGCCGTCTTCGACCTGATCGCCGGCATGACCCCGCTGCGCAGCGTCACGACCCCGCAAGAATTCGCCGACGCCGTCCTCTTCTTCGCCTCCCCCTGGAGCCGCGCGGTCACCGGCCAGAACCTGGTCGTGGACGGCGGATTGGTCCGGGACTGAAATGATGACCGTCTCCTCCCTATCGCATGGCGATGGGGAGGTGGCGCGACGCTCTTGCGCCGTGACGGAGGGGCTCTTAGGCGCCTCACCGCCGCCCGCGGGACTCCAAAGAGCCCCTCCACCGCTTTGCGGTCCCCCTCCCCATTTCATGGGGAGGGGGACGAGATACATCCTATTATCGCAAAATATTTAACAGCAATTCAGTCGCTTAGCTTTCGCCAGCGTCAATCGACCATCCCCTCCCTAAACGCCCTTACAATGCGCAGTTTTATGACCAAGGGAGACGAAGACCTGAGCTTGTCACACTGGTTTTCCGCCATCCAACTTCACCCGCGAATTGCACTTTCTTGCACTTTGCACGCGCTCTTGACGTGCAGTGCAATTGCGCCCGCGCTCCGAGATTAGACGAATTAGACACTTTAGACGGTGTTTTTCCTCCGTCGCCCCGACACCGAACGCCCTTTCCTCAATCGGAACAGACTGGCAACTTCAGGCCATGACCGACTCACACGCCCCAGAGGATCTCGGCGGCCGATGCGGCTGGTGCGGGACCGACCCGCTCTACGTCGCCTATCACGACACCGAATGGGGCGTGCCCGAGCGCGATCCTCGCGCCCTGTGGGAAAAGCTGGTGCTCGACGGCTTTCAGGCCGGTCTCGCCTGGATCACCATCCTCAGAAAACGCGAGGGCATCCGCGACGCTTTCGACGGTTTCGATCCCGAGATCGTCGCCCGCTACGACGAGGCCGATATCCAGCGCCTGCTGAACGATCCGCGCATCATCCGCTCGCGCGCCAAGATCAACGCCGCCATCCGTGGCGCTCAGATTTGGCTTCAGATGCGCGATGACGGCGAGGATTTCTCCGCCTGGCTCTGGTCATTCGTCGGCGGCGAACCGATCCAGACCCCCTACGCCGACTATCGCCAGGCCCCGACCCAGACCGAACAGTCCGTCGCCTTGGCCAAGGCGTTGAAGAAACGCGGATTCAACTTCTGCGGCCCGGTCATCGTCTATGCCTTCATGCAGGCCGTCGGCATGGTCAACGATCACCAGACGACCTGCTTCCGTCACGCCCAGGTTCGTGCGATGGCGAGCCATGGCTAGAGCCCCCGCAAATCCGACAGCCTTCCCGACCCTTGCGCTGGAAACGGTGCTGATGCAGCGCGTCAACGGTCACGTCTGCGGCGTGGACGAGGCCGGGCGTGGTCCCTGGGCCGGGCCGGTCTCGGCGGCGGCCGTGATCCTGAACCCTGACGACCTCCCGCCCGGCATCGACGATTCCAAGGCCCTGACGGAAAAGCGCCGCGCCGCGCTGGAGCCCGAGATCAAGGCCCGCGCCGTCGCCTGGGGCGTCGGCTTCTCCTCCGTGGAAGAGATCGAGGAACTGAACATCCTGCACGCCACGGGTCTGGCCATGTGCCGCGCCATCGAGGCCTTGCAGGTCCAGCCGGTCGCCGCCCTGGTCGACGGCAACTATCGCTTCAAGCTTCCCTGCGAAATCCAGACGGTCGTCGGCGGCGACGGACTGTCGCTATCCATCGCGGCGGCCTCAATCCTGGCCAAGACCGCACGGGACCGGTTGATGATCGATCTGGACGCCCAATACCCCGGCTACGGCTTCGCCAGCCACAAGGGCTACAACGCCCCGATCCACCAGAACGCCTTGAAAACCCTGGGCCCCTGCCCCGCCCACCGGCGCAGCTGGTCGCCGATCAAGGCGCTGTTGCAGGAGGCCTGACGCCGTCTCAGATGTGCAGGAAGCCGCCCAGCAGCGCGCCCATCAAGGCCGCCACAGCCGCCCCGGCGATCGCCATCATCCAGCGCGGCGGCGGCGCCACCTCGGGCTCGACATCGATCTGTTCGACCGGCTGAACGGCCTCGACCGGCCGAGTATAACGCGCGGCGTTGTGGGTGAAGGTCGCATCCGCAGTCCGCGGCGCCCAAGAGCGCGGCTCGGCCGCCGGCCGCACGCGGTAGTCGTTGGGGCGATCGGTCTTGGGGGCGGTGTACGGGTGCGGTTGCATAGTCCCACAACGGCACGCAGCGATTCGCGTTCCGCCCTACCCTCCGTTGTTTTCATTGGTGTCTATGCGGCCACGGGCAGGGAGACCGGTCGCTCGGTGACCACGAACAGGTGCTCGACATTCTTGAGCCGCCCGACCTGCCCGACCTTCTCGCCCTTGGGATTATGGATCCCGATCCGGGCGCCGACATAGCGAGGATGCGCCACCTCCAGCACCTGCACATGCCCCCGCGCCGACAGCATCTCGACCAGGTCGGCGCGGCTCAGATACCCCTCGTCGTTGAAGCTGACGATCAGGTTCGGCGCCTTGACCCGCTCGATCACGGTCCGCAGCGCCGGGCCGATGCCGGGCCGGCTGTTGAAGGCGCTCTTGCGCGTTCTCACGTCCACCCGCTTGTTGGCCACCCCATAGGTCTCGGGCCGGTCCCACAGCACCAGGCTCTCCCAGCAATGGTAGTTCCCCAGATAGGAATGCTGGTTGTAGGGCGGGTCCAGATAAACCAAATCCGCCTCGACCTGTTCGGCGATCTCGACCGCATCGCCCTGCGTCGCGCGGCACGGCCCGTCCACGGCCGGAACCAGATCCGGTGTGCGCAGCTCCAGCGTCTTCAACGCTCTCGGCGCCCACTGCTTCATATAGGCCATCTGAACCCCGGCGGTGGAATCCACCCGATCCGCCGCCTCCATCAGGCTGACGAGGGCGATGGCCTTGAGTTCCGGCTCCAGCCCCATCGCCTCGATCCGGTCGCGCATGGCGTCGATACGAGCCCCGTTGTCCGGATGGAAATACCGCGCATCCTGACAGAAGGCCTGGGTGAACCAGCCCGCCTCGGGCTTCACTGTCCGCAGCTCGGCCAGCACGACCTCGGCCCGCTCGACCCACCGCTCTCGATCCGCCTGAACATAGGTCGTCGCCAGAGCATGGGCGTAGGCGTTCAGGTCGTTCGACCAGACCTGAAACCCTTGCTTCTTCAGGGCGTGTCCGACCCGCGCCGTGCCCGAAAACAGATCGCACACCCGCCCGCCCTGCGGCAGCACCCCCGCCACCGCACCCGTCACATGCCCCAGCAAGGCGCGCTTGGAGCCGATATATTTGATCATGACGCGGCCCGACTCATCACGGCAGCATAGCGGTTGTCGCAAGGCGCGCGAAGTTGCCCGGATCGTCGGAATTCAACGGCCTCGCCTAGCTTCAAGCCAACGCGCGGTCCATGCTCGGTACGGCGATTAGGGAGAAAGCGCATGCCCCACAGTGAAACCCATCGGGTCGATCGGATCGGCTGGCTTAGGGCGGCGGTGTTGGGGGCCAATGACGGGCTGGTGTCGACGGCCAGTCTGGTGGTAGGCGTCGCGGCGGCGGCGACCAGTCATGGCGGCATATTGATCGCGGGCGTCGCCGGATTGGCGGCAGGCGCCATGTCGATGGCGGCGGGCGAATATGTCTCGGTCAGTTCGCAGTCCGACACCGAAAAGGCCGATCTGGCGCGCGAGGCGGTCGAACTGGCCGGCGATCATGAGGCGGAGACGCGCGAACTGGCCGGCATCTATGTCGGGCGAGGCGTCGCGCCGGAACTGGCGACCGAGGTGGCGCGTCAGATGATGGCGCATGACGCGCTGGGCGCCCATGCGCGCGACGAGCTGGGGATTTCGGAGATCACCACCGCGCGGCCGATCCAGGCGGCGCTGACCTCGGCGATCACCTTCTCGGCCGGGGCCGCGCTGCCTCTGGTCGTCGCCGCCGTCGCGCCGCTGGACACGCTGGCGATCTGGGTCGCGGTTTCCGCACTGCTGGGTCTGGCCGTGCTGGGCGCCCTGGGCGCCCGCGCAGGCGGCGCGCCGATCGGCCGATCGGTTCTGCGCGTTGTCTTCTGGGGCGCGCTCGCCATGGCCATCACCGCAGGCGTGGGCCGCCTGTTCCACATCGCCGCCTGATCAGAACCGCGCCGTCAGGGCCAGGCGGGCGGTGACTGGTCGTTGCGGCGTGCTGATGTCGCCCGAGGCGTAGAAGGGATTGCCGAAGGTGAAGGTGTCGTCGCTGCGGTTGAACAGATTGTCCGCCGACGCCCTGATCGTCCAGCTATCGACCTCGACGCCGACGCCCAGCGAACTGGTCAGATAGCCGGCCGAGGCGCCGGTCGAGGTCGGCGACAGGGCGATATCGGTCGGGCCGACATAGCCCAGACGAAGCTCGGAACGCACCGTCGCATGCGCCAGATGCGCCTCATGCACTACGCCGCCCTGCACGCTGAAATCGGCGACCGCCGGCAGGCGCGTGTCGGTCCCCAGCGCGAAACCGGGATCCGGTCGGGTCAACTCGGGATCATTGACGACGGCGTGCGCGTCCAGCGTCCATGGGCCGTCGCGCCATTCGACCTCGCCCTCGATGCCGCGATTGCGGCCGTCGCCCAGATTGGCGGTGAAGGGCAGGCCCCGCGCATCGAACCGGTCCGACTGGATGTTGCGCCAATCGGCGACGAAGACCGCGCTTCGCCCGCGCAGTCGCCCTTCGAACAGGGTGAAGCGCGCGCCCGCCTCGCCGGCGACGATCTCGTCGGGCTTCACGCGTCGCGCGGGCTGCTGATCGCCGCCTGGCACGGCGCCGGCGTTGAAGCCCGGCCCGCGATAGCCCTCGGTCGCCAGGGCGTAGAAGACGAAGGGGCCGCGATCGTATTCGATCACCAGACGCGGGGTGATATCGACCAGAGCGTCTTCTCCGGACACCTCCGTCGGAGCGCCGTCGGTTTCGCTGCGATGCTCGACCCCGACGCGGAACAGCCGAGCGCCGGCGGTGATCTTCAGGCGGTCGTTCAGCGCATAGGCGGCGTCGCCGAACAGAGCCGCCTCGTCCACATGGTCGCGCCTGTGCTGTCGATAGACCCCCGGCCCGCCCTGCCCATCCGAGATCGTGACGGTGCGAGTGTGGGTGTATTCCGAGAAGAACAGCCCGGCGCTCCACTTCAGCCGTGCGCCGAAGTCGCCGTTCAACCGCACCTCATGCACCGCAGCCGACAGGTCGTCGGCCTGGTCCAGCGCCGCTGTTCCCGTAAGCCCGAACAGTCCGGCGGCAGGCGTTGCATCGTAGCGCGCATCGAGGCCGTGCGACTGAACGCTGGACGAGGCCCGCAGTCTCGCCCAGCCCAAATCCCCGTCCACCGAGGCCCAGACGCCGTCGAAATCGTTGCGGCTGGGCTCCATCAGGCTGCGACGACGCGCATAGGGGTCGTCGGCGCCCAGGTTGGCGTACTGGCTGTCGTTGACGTCGATGGTCTGGGCCAGGAAGCCCGCCTTCAAAGTCCAGCCGGGGGTCAGACGCAGCAGCGCCGACGCCCTCAGCCCCTGGCGATGCATGCCGCCGGTATTGCTCAGTCCGAGGGCCTCGTCATCGATGTAGTCCCCGACCGTCTCATCATAGCCGACGACCCGTACCGCCAGGCGATCGCGCAGGATCGGGGCGTTGATCATCAGCTCGACGGCGTCGCCCGGCGCGCCGCCGGCTGTCAGCGCCCCCTCCGCCGTCACGCGTCCATAGACGCCGTCCAGGTCCGGCGCGCGGCTGACCATCTGGATGACGCCGCCCATCGAACCGGCGCCGTACAGGGCCCCCTGCGGCCCGCGCAGAACCTCGACCCGTTCGATGTCGGCCAGACGCAACGCCGGGTCGGGCGCGTCGTAGGTCAGGCGCACATCGTCGAGATAGAGCCCGATCAGACTTTGCGCCTGTCCCGCAACGGGTCCGTCCGCAAGGCCGCGGATGAAGAGCTTGTCACGCCCCGGCCCCAGGTTTGTGACCGTCAGGCCGGAGACGCGCGCGGCGACGCCGTCAAGGTCGCTGACCCCGGCCCGTTCCAGCGTCACCCCGTCCAGCGACGACAGGCCATAGGGGGCGCGCGACAGCAGCAGATTGTCCGTGCGTGATGCGGTCACCACGACCTCGTCCAGCGTCGTAGGGGTCACGGGCGCGGGCGGCGCTGCAATCGTACGCGCGACGGCAGGCGGCGCGGCGGCGACCCGCACGATCCTGTAGGCGCCGTCGCCGACACGGGTCGCGACGCAGTGCGTGCCCAGCATCAATCTGGACAAGGCCGCATCGACGGAAAGTCGGCCTCTCACCCCGCGCGTGGGGCCGCATCGCTCGGCTCCGGCGGCGTCGATACTGACGCCCGCCTGCAGACCGAAGTCGAGGACGGCGGTCCGCAACGGCTGAGGCGAAACCGACACCTGAAGCGAGGATCGCCCTTGGGCCATGCCGATCGACGGCGTGGTCACACCGCAAACGACGACCAGGGCGCAGAGGAAGGCTCGTACCAAAAGGCGACGTCCGAAGCAGGTTCAGCGCCGTTCTAGACGAACCCCTTGCGGCCCGCGAGTGGCCTTGATCGGCAGGAACCGTTCCAGCCGACCAATCACCGCCGCTTCGTCATCAAGCACCAGCGTGCCGGAGAAGCGCAGGTTCGCCGCATTCGGAGCCACGGTCACCGGCGTGACGAAGGCGCGGCTGAGGTCGGCGGCGATCTCTCGCAGCGGCCGATCGTCATAGGCTCGTCGGCCCTGGGTCCAGGCGGCGGCGGTGCGGACATCGACGGGAGCCACGGTCATCCGGTCGTCGGCGTCGTCGCGCTGGACCGACTGACCGACCGTCAGACGCACCCGCCGCGCGGGCTGGTTCAGGTCGCTGACCTCGACGACGCCCCGCAGCACCGCCACCTGGGTGTCATCGGCGGATCGGCGGATGTTGAACGCCGTGCCGACCACGCGCACCTGGCTTTCGCCGACATCGATCAGGAAGGGTCGGCCGGCGTCATGCGCCACGTCGAAGGTCGCCTCGGCC